>JAZQHX010000118.1:0-11814 GCA_045540835.1 Acutalibacteraceae bacterium
CTCATAAAGCAAATCGGGGATTGCCTGCATACCTGAAATAAAGAGAATAATTTGTATTCCGCAATTCCATAATGCCGTCATAAGATTTCCCATAATCGACAGAAAATAGGTTTCAAGCTCGGGCGGCAGACCTAAGAAATCAAGAATCTGCGACGAGGAAAACATATCCTCCTGCAAGCTTGAAGAAACACCGAGACTTTGTACGCTGTAATTAGTTCGCATTAAAAACTCAATTACAACACCGCTTGCTATAATAACGGGTAAGAAATACATCGTCCTGAAAAAAAGTCTGCCCTTGAATTTTTGATTGAGTATAATTGCTAAGACAAGGCTTAAAACAAGTATTACGGGGAAAGATGCTATAAACTTTGTAAGACTTGTTGTTAAATTATCAATAAAATCAGGATTTTCAAACAGTAAGCTTCGGTAATTCTGCAATCCTACAAATTTGAAATTAACCTTTCCGTAGTCCAACTGAACCTCGGAAAAAGAATATCTTAAAGATTGTATAAGCGGAAACAGGAAGAAAAGAATAAAGCCTATACTCCACGGCAGAAGAAACAACTGACCGTTTCTGCGTTTAATCTTTTCTGTACCCTTATGCTTCTTTTTCAGCATTACCTCACTCCTTTACAAACAAATATTTGCCCGATTCAACTGCTTTTTCTCCTACATATAAATCCTTTGTAGTATAGTTAGTATAAACCGTGACATTGTTATCAAAATCGGTTTTATGCAATCCGTTTTTCAAAACCTCGTGATTAACAATTTTAGCCGATTTTACCGATTCAAAATCATTTTGATATGCTTTTACGGTATTAAGCATTTCGGGCTTTATACCCTCATATACCGAACCGTAAAAAGCCGAGGAAAAGCTGTCAAACAATTCCGTACCGCCTTGATTTATAAGGGTATAGGATAATCCCGAACCAACCTCTGCCGCCGCTAACATCATACGGTTATAATCCGAAGTCAGGTTAACAGAAGAAGAGGCGAAAGGTATATATCCCTTGAAAACAATTCCGTAAAACGGAACATCATAGCTGAATATATTATTTTTTGAAGAAGTAAGGGGTATGTCATAAATAAAATCGGCCGATGCCGCCGCATAATCGTTAGCGGCATTTACGGCAATTGCGTAGTTCTTTTTAATTTCAGTCATCCCTTTTGAGACCTGCGACGCCATATTGCCTTTGTTAAAATATTCAACATTTCTATAATCCGAATAGCAAACCGAAGACAAAGTATCAAGTCCTATTCCTTTAATACCCGTACCGGAAAACTCATCGGTTAATTTTTCGCATATTTCGGGGATAAGCTCACGGGCTACCAATAAATAGGGTTTATGGTCCGCCGTCTTTTTACGAAGATAAATGTTATAATAATACTGCTTTATTTTCTGCTTGTTCTGTGCAAGCGCCGTATCAAAGCTTTTGTTAACGCCCGCTCCCGACTTTGAAAGTCCCAGAACATCTGCGTTAAAGAAAAGGTTACAATCGTTATTTTCGGCATACTCGGCTAATTCTTTAAGTCCCTTTTCTCCGCCTAAACTGCCGTTCACTTTATAACCGCCTGCAATTTTTCCGACATCTATTCCACTCTCCCCAAAGCCGATTAGATCCACGTTCATATTCACATTTAGGTTTTTCTTTAAATCGGAAATAATATCTTTAGCCTGAGCGAGTGTAGTAGTTTTAAAGAAATCATCGTATTTAAAACCTAAAAAGGTTTCGGTCACATTTACTCCGCCAACTATTTTCAGGTTAAGCAAGGCTTCGTCCGCCTTAGAATTCATAGCATAGGTGTCAATAAGATAATTTCTGTAGGTATTCGCCATACCCACATATCCGGCATTTTCTTTACCGCTAAGCAAGTGATAAGCAACCGATACCGTATCCTGCGACATATCTTTACTGTAAAGCTTTACCTGCTGCTCATTCTTGATTTTTGACCACTGGTAAGCACGAAAAGCAAATTTTGCCCAGACACTGCTGTACCCCGTATTTGCGGCACCTATATCGGCTTCTATAAATGCTTGTTCCGCACCTTTTTCTATAATGGCGCATATTGCACTGTCTGCGCCTATCTTAGCACCGTATACCGCAAGACGGTTTTCGGGGAAATTATCTGTATCCAATTCCCTTTCGGCGTAACGTGTAGCATCATTTCCGTAAAGCTCACGGCTGTAGGTGTACGAGCCCATTTCCAACTGGCAAGGCTCTATAATTGCCCCCGAGCCCGACGGCAAAAACAGATAGCCATTCTTTGACAAATTATATACTCCGCAGGAATAAGGTGCTATTGCCACGCTGTAAAGCAGGTAATCCGATTCGGTAATCTTTGAAGAATCAACCGAAATTCTTACAATATTATCCTTAAAGGTATACTCCACGGGAACGGATATTTTAAACTCCTCAAAATAATATGTAACCCTGATTCCGTTATCTATATTTTCAACACTGTATGTGCCGTTCTCGGTAGAATCTTTATAAGAATATGCCGTGTAAATTTTAGAAGTGGAAGGATCAATATATTCAATAACTATCGGAGATTTCACCTTGGAATGAAGCGGTATCGGGTCGCCGTATTCATCTATACGATCTTTGTCCGCACCTAAAGGTGACGTAGCCCAGACTATTTCCTCTTTTGAATTTTTAAGCACCACCGTAGCGGCATCACTTGCAAAATCGAAGGAATACTCACCGCTTTGAGCGATAGTAAAGTCCTCACTTATTTTAAATTCCTTTGGCGAAGTGTAGGTCTTATTGTCCACCGTAGCTATTCCGCAGGAGGTAAGCGAAAGGGAAAGAATCAGAGCCAATGAAATCCCAAAAACGTGTTTTTTAATTTTCATTTTCCTTCCCTCCATTTAAGAATAAATTATCTCACTTACAATCGTTATTATAAAACCGCCGAACTGCTGAACCAAGGTAGCAGTAATAAATATAAGAAAGACTACCACGACCATACCAAAAAGCGAAAGCAAGGTAGTACCCACAAAGCTTCCGAATGAAAAATCGTGAATTTTGAGACTTCCCACCGTAATTATAATTCCTGCATAAATAAGACTGATTATGTTAAACACGGTTAAAAAACCAACCTCATTAGCAACAAAGAAATGTGACAACCCCAAAAAGATGATGTTGTAAACTATAAGCGGCATAAGTGCGTATGAAGCAACCACAAAAATTTCCTTGACCTTTCCTATGCCCGAAAACAGGGTACATACCGACCAGTTAAGCAATGTCCAAAGCACCACAAATCCAAAGGTTTGTATGAATGTGAAAAAGGCATTGAATTCCGTGGGGTCATAATCGGCAAACAAGAAACCGCCCGCTGTAGTTTTTAAAACCGTAGTACAATAAAAAATTATTATTAAAACAAATGCGCCTTTTATAGAGCCTTCATTTTTATACTTCACCCTGTAAAATGCATCAAACGGATGAAAAGGTGCGCTTAAAAGCGTTTTTATTTTTTGGTTTTTAATAAGTGTAATACCGCTCTTTTTAATTTTATATCGCACAATAAAAAGAGCCAAAACAATCAAAATTATTCCAATAAAAATAATCGGGAAATACTTTGCTAAAAATTCACGGCGTACACTTTTGAATGCCAATGAATATGTCTGCTTATCATATCCCTGCTTTGCATACTCTAAAGCAAGGTCATAATTATCCTCGTTAAGATAAATCTTAGCAAGCGACCCATAAGCCAACTGATTATTCTTATCAAGAGAAATTATTTTCTGCCAATCTTCCTTACAGCCGTCATAATGACCGCCTATAACCATATCGTCGGCACGCTTTACCATTTTTCCGTATTCGGTAATTTTAAAGACGGTAATTCGGTTCAGTCCCTTATCGGTAACTATAACATCATCACCATTAAGCGCTACGGCAGTAGGCAGGCTGAATGTACCGAGTGTTTCACCTCTGCCGATTCCGCCTCCGAAAACGCAAAGCAAACGGTTTTCTCTGTCATAATGGAAAACTCTGCCGTAGGTTGAATCAACAACATATATAAAGCCTTTGCTGTCAACCGCTATTCCAAGCAGGTCCTGCGCTTTAGCAACATTTAACACCTTTGTAACGGTAGCATCTGCAAAATTGAAATCATCCGCACCCGAAACACTTATTCCGCCGGGATTAAATCTTTTAACCTGACCCTTTTGTACTTCAATTGAAGAAGAATCAGTAACACCCGTTACCGTATACACAAAATCCGAGCTGTCAATCGCTAAATCAACAAACTGGAACGGGAGCTTACTGTCAGATAATGCACGCTTTTCATTGGTCATAAAAAGCTCTGTAAACAAAGCCTTTATAGATTCACCAATCGTGCTCGCAACTGTATTTGCTCCGAAAAATCCTAAAAATACATTGTCGGGCGAATAAAGCAATGCGCCGTAAAAAGAGCCCTGACTTAAAACGTATACATAATTTCTCGAATCAACCGCTACCTTTATGGGATTATAAGAAAAATCCTCAGGAATTATATCGCTTTCAGGTAAGGTTAACTCGTATAAATATTTTCCCTTTTTATCGGTAGCCAGAACGGTTTGATAATCGGTATTTGCAATTAAAATTGTACCGTCGTCCTTAACGAATACACCCTTAGCGTTGTCAAAATAATATTCTTCGCCTTTTTGGTCCTTTACAACCTCAATGCTCGATAAAAAATTGTATTCCTTATCCAGCAAATACAGTATTCCTGCTCCCGAATCCAGAATATAGATGTTTCCGTCTTTATCGGTACAAACATCATTTATTTCTACCAATTCTTTTGCATTCAGGTACTTATAATCAATAGCAAAGGAGGGCTCATACATTGGTTTGCAGTAAACCGCCTTTTTCTCCTGCCCTGCATAATCCTGCCAATATGTATAAGACTCATAGGAAAGCTCGGGAGAATCCAATGCAGTAGATGCACTTACAAGCACCAACGGAATAAAGAGGCTTAACAATATTAAAAATGCAATTATTCTTTTAAAGCACTTCATAATTTACTCCTTTATTCCTGCGCTTGACATAGCTTCAACAATATTACTTTGAGAAATAAGATATACAAGTATTGGCGGTATCATCATAATAACGGTTACAGCCATCGCACTGCCCGAACGGGCTATACCGCCTGCCGTAATTTGAGACATTATCTGCGGCAAGGTCTTTAATTCCTCGGAAAAAATTGTTCCCTGCGGAACAGCCGACCAAATATCCCTGAAAGTAAATAATGTCAGAGTTAGCCATGCGGGTTTTATAATCGGAAAAACAATTTTGAAAAAAATCTTAAAGTTTCCTGCTCCGTCCATTCCTGCGGCTTCTATTAAAGAATCGGGAATATAGCCCTCCATATACTGCTTCATAAGGAATACACCCATTGTAGTAGCAAGGTGTGGCAATATGTATACGGAATATGTATCTATCATACCTAATTTTGAGAAAATCAAATACTGAGGTACTGCCAAAGTATACGCCGTAAAAAGCAAAGCGTACTGTACTATATTAAAGTATACTTTGCGTATTTTAAGCTGACTTTTAGCCAGTACAAAAGCCGCCATTGCCGCAACAATTACATATAAAGCCGTTGTTGCTATACTTACAAACAAACTGTTAAATACATATCTTGAAAGAGGGATTTTAAGGTTTGAAAGCAAATTCGGCAACGAAAGATAATTCTGTAATGTTGGTCTTTGTACCATAAACAGACTCGGCGGAAATTTAAGAAGCTCGTCTATCGGCTTAAATGATGTTGTTACACAGTATATAAGCGGTAACACCGAAAACAAACCTGCGCCTATTAAAAATAAAAAATAGAAAAAATTTCCGATTTTAGAGCGTGTATACCTTCTTGCAAATGAGCCGGCTTTTGGAGAAGAAAACTTTAAACGCAAATCTTTAAAACTGATTCTTTTAGACATTCATTTTCCTCCGCTCATCTATCTACCGACATTATTTAAAACCTTGCCGATAAGCATTCTGGTTAAAGCCATAATTACAAACAGGCAAACTGCAATCGCCGAAGCGTATCCAAGCTCATATCTTACAGTTCCCACATCACTCATATATGCAACCATTGTATCAGCCGCATTACCTACACTCGGATAACCTGCCAATTCCACGGCAATTGTACCTACCGTAAAGCTTGACTGTATCTGCATTACTGCGCTGAACAAAAGCATATGCTTCATAGTAGGCAATGTTATATACCACAGCTCCTGCCAACGGTTTCTGATACCGTCTATTGCTCCTGCCTCATAAAGCTCGGAATTCACATTCTGCAATCCCGATATATTTGCAAGGAAGGATACACCCATACTCTGCCAGAGCTGTACCAGCATTATTACGGGTAGTACATACACTTCGTTCTTAAGCCAGGCAATCGGCTCAGTTATAAGATTCATTGAAAGCAATACGTTATTTATGTAACCGTATGAATCGTTGCTGAAGGCAATCTGCCAGATGTAATATGCATTTCCCACCAGTGCAGGCGCATAAAAAAGGAATGACAGCAAGGTACGTGCAAAGGGTTTGAACTCGTTGATAAACCACGCCAAAACAAAGGAAAGTATAAAGCCGAAAGGTCCTGTGAATACCGAAAACAGAATGGTGTTTTTAACGGTTGTCATAAAGACTTCATCGTCTACAAACATTCTGAAATAATTATCAAGACCTACAAAATCCAGCTTGTGTATCATATCGAATGAGGTAAAGCTCAATACCACAGATGATATAATGGGAACAATCATAAAAACAAGGAACATAACGGTAAAAGGGGCTAACATTATATAAAGCGAATACTCGTTACGGAAACCGCTCTTTTTAGATTTTAACGCTTTCATAGTCATCCCCCTTTAATCATTACTGTATTCTTTGATTTTACGTTCAATTTCGTTATCTGCGAATTCGCTCCAGGTCATTAACGCCTCTTTTGAAGTCGAGGTATCATTTACTACTGCCCAGTAAGCCTGGTCAACAGCTCTTGTAAGATAATAACTTCCGGGTACTTCCCCAACCTCTTCAAGGCTGTCCCAGGCAGAAAGTATTACATTTAAATCCTGCTTTTTCCAGGACATATTTGACACAGCCTCTATATTAGCGGAAGCCACTCTACCGAGAGTGCCGAGTACGGTTTCCACGCTGTCTGAATATTTAAGCTGTGTTTCAGCCGAAGTCCACCACTTAAGGAATGTCCAAGCGGCTTCTTCATTTCCCGTATCCTTTATAATTCCGCAACCCGTTCCCGAACCGGCAACGGCATTGTTTATGTTACCGTTTTCGTCCTCTACTCCGGGTATTTCGGCAATTGTCCAGTCGTCCCTGATTTCAGGTGCGGCATTAACCAAAGTCTGGTATACCGTATATTGTTCAATTCCCAAAGGAATAGTACCTATTCTGAATCGGTTGTAAAAGCTTACCTCTTTAGGTAGCTTATATTTGGTATAAAAATCTGTCCAGAATTCAAAAACCGGCAACACTTCTTCGCTACCTAATGTACAGCCCGTACCGTCTTTATTGTACATTCTAAGTCCGTTCTGGTGTACCAATGTCGGGAAAAGGCTAAGACCTCCTACACCCGTATTAACTGTAGTAGCGGTAGTAATCTTTAAATACGGCAGCCAAACCTGCATATTATTGCGCTGTATAGTTACCGTTGCATCTATAAACTCCGACCAGGTTTTTGGAATTTTAACACCAAGACTTTCAAGAATATCTGTACGGCAATACATTACGTAAAAAGATTGCGTATCCGGAAGGGCGTACACTCCGCCGTTATATGTATAGGGTACGCAAGCCGTATCGGCAAAACGTGAGGAAATCTGCTCAAAATCACTGAATTTTGTTAAGTCATACATAGCATCACGCATTGCAAGGTTTACCGGCTCACTTCGTGCCATATGTAATGACAAATCAGGCGGATTTCCTGCCAGTATTCCCTTTACAATACCTGCATTTACAATTTCAAGCTTGACATTTATACCATACTTTGGAGTAAAATCGTCAGCTATCATATTTCCCAGTATTTCTGCCTGGTCTCTACCCCAGTTAACCCATATTTTAAGTGTAGTTCCTTCTTCACCCGATGTTCCGAGAACATTGTAGTCCTCGCTGAAAGAGGCAAGAAAACGCATTACCCCGAAAAACAGCTTTTCAAAAAATCCGGCATCAGTACCCTCAACTTCCCTTTTGGGCGCCGAAAGTATAATTCTGTCAAGGCTCAGCGGCATAGATTTCATATCGTAAAGCCAACCGCCTACGCTTGTGTAATTACTGTAATAATCAGTTAAATAGGTCTGCGCTGTATAGGGATTGTCTATCATGGATTTGAGCACTCTTGCCATATTTTTAAGAGCAGAAATCATCGAGCTTCCCGAGTTTCCGGTAAACTTGTTCATTTCCTCGGCTAAAACCATCAAGGCATCATAATTGCTTTGCAATTTGTCATTCAAATCGGGAATCTGCCTGAAAAGGTCATAATCTCGCTGTTTGTCGGGTGATTCGCCCGTAATCATAGAAATATCTATATAAATGTCGCCTAAACTGTTTACGATTTCCTCTAAGCGTCTGTAATAATCTGCTGTTTTACTCAAAGTGGCTTCCATTGTAATTAAATGACTGCCTTCTTCAAGATAAATATAATATGGCTTTTCCTCACTTGAAGAAAATTCTTTATATTGCCAGCCGTTTGAATACTCAAACTCCACAGATTCCGCCTGAGTGAAAGGCAACTTACCGTCAATCAAAAGCTTGCGGTAGGAGGTATTGTTAATCGACTCGCTTTGCTTGAACATAAAACCGATTTTATAAAAACCGCTCTTTTCAATATTCACTTCCCACGTCAAGGCTTCACCCGGAGCATTCCAGCTGTTAAATCCTATTGTGTTAAGCAACATTTTAGTAGAGCTTGCAGGACTTAAGGCAGGATTACTGTTATCGGCTTTCGGTATAAGACTTTTGTCGGTTTTATAAACTGCCTGCACGCCTTCAATTACGATAGCCTCACCGTCATAATGCTTAGCATCAGCATAAAACTCTTTATAATCCTTATAATCGGTTGTTTCTTCGTTGGGCATAAGCGCAATTTTTCTTATATTTATGCTGCCCGATAAAATTTCCAGCTTTAAATTATGCTTTCCACTTTTTATACCGAATTTATAGGGCTTTAGTACAACACCCTGCGAATCGGCAATATACTGCTTTGTAAAACCGTCCCAAAGCATCTGTTCCGGTGCAGATTCATTCCCCACCTTGTCAACACGCTTATCCTGAGCATTTGTCCATATTTTAGGCATTTTAAATGAAGCCATTTCATCAAAAGGGCAACTGCCGTCTATTTCCAGCTTAAGCTCCAGCTCATCTTTGCAAGCTTTGGTATTATACTCCATAAGGATTACGTAGGAATAATCACCTTTTGTGCTGAACTTGAAATCAGCCGTATCACCGGAATTCAGTAAAGCCTCTTCATCAAAGGAACACTCAACCGTGCTTTCAGCATTCTCAAAGGTTAATTTACTACTATAATCGAAATAATCTGTATCAGAGGATTCACCACTCAAAGAAAGCACATCAAGCCCGCCCTCCCTTTTATCCGTCTCTTGTGCGGATACAGATAAAGCAGACAATATAAATGCTGTTACAAGCAATACTGCAATCAAACGTTTCACAGGCAAATTCCTCTTTTCTTAAAACTTATATTTAAAAGCTTTACTGTGAGTATAGCTCCTTGAATTCTTTAGGCGAATAGCCGTACCGTTGTTTAAATATTCTTGAAAAATACAACGAATCATCATAGCCTATTGATTCGGATATTTTTTTAATACTCAGGTTACTGTTCAAAAGCAGATTTTCGGCAGTATTAAGCCTTTGCTGAGTAATATACGCACGTGGCGTACAGCCAAAATTCTTTTTAAAAATAATTGCAAACTGATTAACCGAACAACCGTAAATACCGGCATAATACTCTATCGGCAAATTCTGATCGTATGTATTTGCAATAACCGTAGCAACCTCTTTCAGCTTATCATTGTCCATACCGTTTACTTTATTTTGAAGCGCATCACCTATATAGCTTAAAAATATAGTAAGATAGCTGCTGCATATTTCTCTGTAAAACTCGGTAGGCTTTTTGAATTCCGATATAATATTGTAAATCGTGTTTTCCAAATGCGATGGCTTATAATAAAGATGTGCAAACGGCTTATTCAGTTTGCATTTATTCAGAATATCTTCAACACATCTGCCTGTAAAATGAATCCAGAAAACCCTTGTGGGAATGTCCATATAATAAGAATAGAACTGAGATTCGCCGGGCCTGAAAATTATTACCGAATTTTCCTTTACCTCATTCCTGATGCCATTATGCTCGAAAATGCATCTGCCCTGCTCAATAAAAAGCAATAAATAATCCTTACGTCCGTTTTTACGGCTCATAACATAATTCTTTTTTAATGCATTATAGTAATCTATACCGCAAGCATTGACAAACAAATCATATTCATCAGTCTCATAATCTGAATCTAAAACGAATTTTGAATCTCTGCCAAAAATAAAATTATTATGTCGGTTTCTCAAGTGTTGACACCTCACATTTAAAAAACATAGACTTTTTCATTTTTTCAGTATCTTGCCAAAACTTCATTTCCATTCCGCTCTAATCTATACTAATTATATATCTGCGCTGCTTCAAAAGTAAATGGACTTTTTAAAAAAAGTATGGAATTTTTCACAAATATAATGGCAGAATTTCCGTAATTATGGTTAATTACTTAAAAAATCCAAAATTTTACCATATAATTTGCCTCATTTACCGCTAAAAATCAGTCCCGATGCAATTCTCCGAAAATTATGCAGCAACACATTTCAAAACCGCCAAAAACAGACATAAAAAATATAGAAAAAATCACTTTCAGCAAAGATTATACTGCCTTTCTATAAAGACTAAAAAACACAGCTTTCCGCTAATAGAAAGCTGTGTTTTTCAAATTTATGAACAGTAATAATCTTCACTTTCGGTAAAACAAAAAATCTGAATCTAAAACAATCATACAGTACAAGCAAACCCTCATATTTTTTAATACGGAGGGAGAAAAATGAAATATTTATGTATCACAAAAAAGCAAATTATGTTATTCCTAAGCCTTGTTATTGCAGTAACTGTGGTGATTGTCGGCTCTGTCGGAGCGTATGCTACGGCTAATAAATTACTTCCTATTTACTGTGTTGAAACCGATAAAAAACAGATTGCAATTTCATTTGACGCCGCTTGGGGTAACACTAAAAAGGTACAAAATATCACAAACCCGCATAACAACTGGGTTTGTGCATCATCTGTTTTTCATAAAAATCCCGATTTTAAAGTAATATCACAATAACGAAGTGTAATAAGATATACACTTCGTTATTTTTCATTTGAAATCAATTCAGTTTCATCGTGTAAAGCATTTGAATTATCAGAGCATTATTCGAAGTGTTAAAAATGAAATAAAAAGGAAAAATTAGAAATTAAAGTAATAATACATACATATAAGAGATAAATTTGAAAAGCATATATTAAAAAGACAATAATTTTATCTATAGCATAAATATACCACACCATCCACATTCTTTTCCATTTAATTTTTGTTACATTTAAATTCCAACTTTTGTGGTGCTGAAATTATCCACTATTATGTCACTAACCGGTGCCATCATAAATCCGACGTGATACACAAACCTGTCCCAACACTCCCCCGCAAACATGGCACTGGTATTTATATTACTAAATGTTCCACATACGTGGCACTTTGTAATCTTTAAAATATAATTTTTGATTTATTAA
>JAZQHX010000119.1:0-2122 GCA_045540835.1 Acutalibacteraceae bacterium
CACGCAGTACAGTATGCCAGGGGCTATGCGCCAATTAAAATACGAGCAGCTATTCTTCCCGTATGCAACATAGGCTCTCGCCTTGCACTTCCGCTTATTATTATAGGAATGATAGCAAGCTTTTCCTTTTTAATTGATTTGGGAATTATCTTTTTCGCTACGACTTTGTTTTTTCAGCTCGTAACTCTACCCGTAGAATTCAACGCTTCAAGAAGAGCTTTGTCGGCTATAAGAGAACGCAATTTGCTTACAAGAGAAAACGATTACAAGGGAGCTAAAAGCGTATTAACTGCGGCGGCTTTGACCTATGTTGCGGCATTCCTTGTTTCCTTAATGCAATTAGTTCGCCTTATTGCAATTTCCAACCGACGCAGAGATTAACCGTATAATCCCAACAGTTTTGCCCAACCTAATAAGGGTGATTTTATGTCAAAAGGGAAAACTAATTTTGTTTTATTCGGTATAGGTGCTGTGGGTTACGGACTTATTGAAATACTCTGGCGGGGTTATACCCATTATTCTATGCTGACAGCAGGTGGAATCTGCTTTTGCTTTTTGGGCCACCTTTGCGAAAAATACAAAAATGCAAAGCTGATATTAAAAGCCATTGCAGGCAGTATGTTTATAACCTCAATAGAGCTGATTTTCGGCATTTTTTTCAACATTATTTTGAGAAAAAATGTTTGGGATTACAGCAAAATGCGCTTTAATGTAGGCGGTCAGATATGCGCCGTTTACTCCTTTTTTTGGGTAATATTAAGTATTATTTTTATCCCCTTTGCAGGATTTGTTACAAACAGACTAAGAGGTGAGCAGGATTGAAAAAATATATACTCTCCTTAGATGAAGGAACCACCAGTGCAAGAGCGATACTCTTTGACAAGAACGGTAATGCTGTATCTGTGGCACAGCAGGAGTTTACACAGATTTATCCGAAACCGGGTTTTGTAGAGCACGACCCTTTGGAAATATATTCGGCTCAATATTCTGCCCTTACGGCGGCGATTGCAAAAATAGGAGCCAATCCTTGCGAAATTGCGGCTGTTGGCATTACGAATCAGCGTGAAACCACCGTTATCTGGGATAAAAATACGGGTAAGCCTATATACAATGCAATTGTCTGGCAGTGCAGACGTACTGCCGATATTTGCGAAGAACTGAAAACTGAGGACTTGGAAGATTACATAAAAGAAACTACCGGTCTTAAAATTGATGCCTATTTCAGCGCTACAAAAATCAAATGGATACTCGATAATGTAAAGGGTGTGCGTGAAAAAGCCGAAAAGGGAGAATTACTTTTCGGTACGGTTGATACCTGGCTTATATGGAAACTGTCAGGTGGCAGAATACACGTAACCGATTACACAAATGCTTCACGTACAATGCTTTTTGATATTCACAATTTATGCTGGGACAAAAAGCTATTAGAGCTTTTATCTATTCCCGAATGTATTTTACCCGAAGTTAAATCGAGTAGCGAAATTTACGGTGAAATAAATATTTTAGGTGAAAACATTCCCGTTTCGGGAATTGCAGGCGACCAGCAAGCGGCACTTTTCGGACAGCGTTGCTTTAATGTGGGTGACATTAAAAACACCTACGGTACGGGTTGCTTTTTACTTATGAATACAGGAAACAAAGCTACAATCAGTAAAAGCGGACTGCTTACCACAATAGCCGCCACCTTAAAAAACGAGCCTGCTTGCTATGCGCTTGAGGGTAGTGTATTTGTAGGCGGTGCGGTTATACAGTGGCTTAGAGATGAATTAGGGCTTATATCAACCGCTAAGGAAAGTCAGGACTGTGCCGAAGCGGTCGAAAACAGCGGCGGAGTTTATATCGTTCCAGCCTTTGCGGGTCTCGGTGCGCCGTACTGGGATATGTATGCCAGAGGTACTGTTACCGGACTTACGAGAGGAAGTAACAAAAACCACATTGTAAGAGCGGCTTTAGAATCAATTGCGTATCAGACAAATGATTTAATAACTGCCCTAAAGAATGACAGCAATATTGCTATTACCTCTTTAAAGGCTGACGGAGGGGCTGCCGCAAACGGATTTTTAATGCAGTTTCAGGCCGATATTTCAAATACTGCGATAATTTGTCCGTCTTCAGGTGAAGC
>JAZQHX010000120.1:0-4229 GCA_045540835.1 Acutalibacteraceae bacterium
CAGAACAAGCCGCACACGCCATTCCGCTTATTAAATACTGTTCAGTTTTCATTCTGCTTTACTCCTTTTATATTTTCTATTTTAATAATATACCCCCTGGGGGTATAAGTCAAGACTAAAATTGTTAATAATTTGTTCAAAAAACTGTTGTATCGACAAAATTTTTATGGTATAATAGTTAAGTTGATAATTCAACTTTAATAGGAGGTTTGCTTATGAGCTTAAGAGCTGACGGAAAGCGGTTAAAAAACACAGACCCTATGTACACGGTGGCGGCGCATATTATGTCAAAGCGTACCGATGCTATGAATATGATAACAATAAATATTCCATATGACCCTATGCAGAATTACCTGAATTCCAAAAGAAAAGAGGGTATACAGCTTAGTCATATGTCAATTATAGTGGCGGCTTACCTGCGTACTGCGGCTGAATTTCCCGAGCTTAACCGATTTATAGTAAACAGCAAGGCTTATGCGAGAAACGAATATGCCGTTGCTATGGTGGTGCTTAAAGCCGGGCAGACCGACCATGGTACAATGTCGAAAATGTACTTTGAAAATACCGATACTATTTTTGACGTAAACCGAAAAATCAATGAATATGTAGACTCCAACCGTGAAACCCCCGAAAAAAACGGTACAGAAAAAATTATCAAGTTTCTTTTGAGTATGCCGGGACTTCTACGCTTCGGAGTGCGTTTCTTTAAACTTCTTGACCGTTACGGACTGTTACCCAAATTTATAATAAATATGTCCCCTTTCCATAACAGTCTTGTTATTTCCAATCTTATTTCTATCCGTACCAATCACATTTATCACCATTGCTACGAATTCGGTACAACCGGTCTTTTTATTACCTTCGGTAATCTGCGTGAAGTACCTAAACGCAAGGGTGACGAAATTATTCACGAAAAATGTCTGCCGCTGGGTATAGTTATGGACGAGCGAATCTGTTCGGGAAGTTATTTTGCTTCGGCTTTCAGGAAAATGAAAAAATACCTTAAAAATCCCGAGCTTTTAGAATTACCGCCCGAAAAAGTCGTAAAAGACCCCGGACTTAAGAAATAATACTTGATTTTAAATCAAAATTGGTATACAATACATAATGACAATATTTTAACAATGGAGGAAATTAAAAATGTTAGTTTCTGCAAAGGAAATGCTTAACAAAGCAAAAGCAGGCAAATATGCCGTAGGTCAGTTTAATATCAACAACCTTGAGTGGACAAAGGCTATTCTTCAGACTGCTGAAGAATTAAAGTCTCCCGTTATTCTTGGTGTATCCGAGGGTGCAGGTAAATATATGTGCGGTTATACCACTATCGTTGGTATGGTTAACGGTATGATTAACGAGCTTGGAATCACCGTTCCTGTAGCACTTCACCTTGACCACGGTAGCTATGACGGTGCTATGAAGTGCATCGAAGCAGGTTTCTCATCTGTTATGTTTGACGGTTCACACTACCCGATCGAAGAAAACATTGCCAAGACCAAGGAATTGGTTGCTATCTGCGAAGAAAAGGGACTTTCTCTTGAAGCAGAGGTTGGCGCTATCGGCGGTGAGGAAGACGGCGTTGTAGGCAGCGGTGAGGTTGCTGACCCCGAGGAATGCAAGATGATTGCTGACTTAGGCGTTACAATGTTGGCTGCAGGTATCGGTAATATTCACGGTAAGTACCCCGAGAATTGGGCAGGCTTAAGCTTTGATACATTGGCTAAGATTCAGGAACTTACCGGCACAATGCCTTTGGTTCTCCACGGCGGTACAGGTATCCCTGCTGAAATGATTCAGAAGGCTATTTCTTTGGGTGTTTCCAAGATTAACGTTAACACCGAGTGTCAGTTAGCTTTTGCAGACGCTACACGTAAGTATATTGAAGCAGGTAAGGATTTATCTGGCAAGGGCTTCGACCCCAGAAAGCTTTTGGCTGACGGTACTCAGGCTATTAAGGATACCGTTAAAGAAAAGATGGAGCTTTTCGGTTCTGTTGGTAAGGCTTAATAAACGCTTTATTTAAGCAAATTCAAAACTTAAAATGATTAAAAGAGGTAAAGGTTTCAAAAATGAAACTTTTACCTCTTTTTTATAGCTTACTGATACATAAATTATAATGTTAACCATTATCAGCTTTGCATTTGTTTCAGCTTATAGAATTCGCCCTTTTTGTGCATTAACTCCTCATAGGTGCCGTATTCAACGCATTGTCCTTTGCTTATAACGGCAATCTTATCGGCATTTTTAATGGTCGAAAGTCGGTGCGCTACAATAAAGGTTGTGCGATCCCTAGTAAGATTATCAATAGCCGCCTGGATTTCACTCTCGGTTACAGAATCGAGTGCGCTTGTAGCTTCATCGAATATAATAACCTTTGGATTTCTTATAATCGCTCTTGCAATGGAAATACGTTGTCGCTGTCCGCCCGACAGTTTCGCCCCGTGCTCACCTACCATTGTGCGAAGTCCATTCGGTAAACCATCAATAACGGTATCAAGCCGTGCCGCCTTTATGGCATAGTCGAGCATTTCCTTAGTTATATGCGGACAACCGTATGTGATATTCTCCCTTATAGTGCCCGAAAAAAGTATCGAGTTTTGCGGCACTACCGATATAAACTTACGGCAGGAGCGCATATCAATTTCATTTACATCATTTCCGTCTATAAGCACCGTACCCCTATCCGCCTTATTAAAGCCGATAACCAGATTCAGTATTGTCGATTTTCCCGACCCCGATTCACCGACGAGTGCAATCGTCTCCCCTGCTTTTACTTTAAGGTCAAGCCCGTTAAGAACTGGGGTTTTGTCATCATAATTAAAGTATACGTTTTTAAATTCGTATTCGCCCTCAAGATTTTTAATTTTCTTCTTGTTTAAATTGTCTTCAATATTATGAGAACGCAGTATTTCTCCTATCGAGCTTAAGGATTCCGCTCCCCTTGTTATAATAGGAAGAATTGCAATAATACTGGAAACCTGATTTACAAGGGTTGTAAAATAGCTCTGATAGAGTGAAACGTCACCTATTGATATTTCACCTTTGAGTGCAAGGGAGCCCGTAAAAAAGAGACAAACCATCTGGAAAAAGGCAAAGGTTGCCCAGCTTACAGCACCGAATGTGCCGTTAATTTTATCCATTCTGTAACCGCTTTCGGCTACTTTTGTAATACTTTTTGTCATTTTACGGATTTCATTCTGCTCAAGTGAATGTGCCCTTGTTACGGGGATAAGCTCCTCCATTTCAAGCACGTCCGACGAGGTATTTTCAACCTCTTTTCTAAACTCGTGATTTTTGTTCCTCATATCCTTACGGAAAATATTCCTTATAATTACCGCTATAGGTATACAGAAAAGGAACATTATAAAGACTGTAATATTTTTACTTATAACCACCGACATCGATATTACAATATTCACAAGCACCGTAAGGCAGGTGGTAAAAATTTGGGTAGTAAAGGTTTCGATATTCTCAACATCACGCATTACCTTCGACTGAATCTTACCCGATTCAAGTTCCTTATGAAAGGTAACCGAGAGCTGTTGCAGCTTGCGTATCATAGCGCCTCTGAGCCCCGCTTCAATACTGCGTTGAACCTTACTTAATACAGATATGTATATCGTATGTGTAAAAATATTCTGAACTAACAAAACGGTTATTACAACTCCGTTTATAAGCAAAAGCTGCAAGGCGTTGTCGGGCTTATCCGTAGCAATGTTAATAACGTTTGCTGTAACTATGGGTATTACCCACAAAGGCGACGCCTTTATAACAAACAAAAAAGCAGCAAAAAGCAGATTTTTTAAATGCCCTTTATAAAACCTTAAAAGGGTTGACAAAAATCCACGTTTTTCGCCCGAAAAGCATTCGAGCAAATTTTGCTGCTCTTTAAGAATTTGTTTTGTGTTGATAATCGGTCTTTGATCACTCATAACCTGACACCCCAAAACTTTTTCGGTTTTCACCGAATTCATTTAGTTTTCACTTGCATTTTACCACATAAAAAATATATGTCAACTAAAAATTTAAGTTTTTAAAAAAGTTTTTTTAATGGTTTACTTATATGGTAAAATATAGTATAATATTTAATTAGTCAAAACAAACTTTAATTTTATTATTAACATCAAGGCGGATAATAAAAAATGATTACAAAAATAAAAACTTTATTTAAGATTGAGGCTGTAAGATATTTATTTATAGGCGGTTGTACAACTGCAGTAAACTTTATTTTC
>JAZQHX010000121.1:0-2827 GCA_045540835.1 Acutalibacteraceae bacterium
GATAGTATCCGATAAAGGCGAATATTTAATACAGCGCCGTTCGGACGATAAAAAGCTTATGCCGGGCGAATGGGCTGCGACGGGCGGAGCCGCCATTTCGGGTGAGGATTCCTTTACCGCAGCAAGCCGTGAGCTTTTTGAGGAATTAAGCATAAAAATGGACAAGTTTTCAGCCGAAAAAGCCTTCCGTATGGTAAGGCGCAGAAATTCTTTGCTTGACGTATGGATAACGGTATGCAACACACCTGCAAAGGAACTGATTCTTCAGGAATCGGAAGTAGCCGAGGTTAAATGGGCGACCGAAGCCGAACTCAAAGAAATGATTAAAAACGGTGAATTTCATAATTACGGCGAAGAATACTTTAATCTTGTATTTGAAAAAACAAAAAAATTCAAAGGAGCGTTGGTATGAGCGCACAACAGAAAAAATTAAACTGTGCTTGCTGTAAAGCTTACCTTTTTGAGGACGATGACGTTGTACATTGTCCGGTATGCGGAGCACCGCACCACAGAGATTGCTATAATAAAATAGGACACTGCGCTTTAGAGGAGCTCCACGGTACACCCGACGAGTATGACAGCTCAAAAGAAACTCAAAGTGCTGACAGCGACCAGAATTTTCGTGAAGAAATAAAAGACGAGAATTACACCACCTGCCGTATGTGCGGTGAAAAATATGACCGAGGCCTGCCTAAATGCCCTAAATGTTCTGCTCCCGACTTTTCACGTATGGGCGGCAATTTCGTACAGTTCGACTTTTTAGGCGGTGTACCTGCAAATATGGATTTAGGTGACGGTGTCACAGCAGACGAAGCCAAAAAATTCGTAATGTCTAACACGCACAGATATATACCTAAATTCGCAGGTCTTCACAAAAAGAAACGCATTTCCTGGAACTGGCTGGCTTTCCTGCTGCCGGGTCCTTGGATGTTCTCACGCAAGATGTACAAAAACGGTTTTATTGCTTCGGCACTTACCGTTATTTCCACTCTGCTTACAATTCCGCTATTAAAAGCGCTTTACGGTCTGGGACTTCCCGAAATGCAAAGCTATATGGAAATGTTCCGCTGGATAACCGAAAAGCTGCCCGAAATAAATACTGCGGTTCTCTTAGTTGCCGTTGTGGGCTCTGCACTAAGCATAGGTGTTCAGATAGTATCTGCTATGTATGCCGATTATATGTATAAAAAACATACCGTAGATACCGTAAAATCAATAAAAGCTGACAGTGAAGATATTGAAAGCGACTTCCGCAAAAAGGGCGGAGTAAACTTCATCTGGTTCTTTATAAGTGCAATGCTTATTCAGTATATACCTAACATAATTGTAATTTTTTTGTAAAATAAAGGGGCGTTAAAGTTATGAAAATAAGAAAAGCCATTATCCCTGCAGCAGGACTTGGAACCCGTGTTTTGCCGGCATCTAAGGCTATGCCTAAAGAGATGTTGCCTATTGTTGACAAGCCCGCCATTCAGTATATTGTAGAGGAAGCCGTAAAAGCAGGCATTACCGATATACTTATTATCACCAATCGTGGAAAAGGCATTATTGAAGACCACTTTGACCACTCTATTGAGCTTGAAGCAATGCTTGAAAGAAGAGGCAACACCGAAATGCTTAAAACCCTATGCGATGTTGCCAACCTTGCAAATGTATATTATATTCGCCAAAAGGAAACAAGAGGCCTCGGTGACGCAGTACTTCGTGCTAAAGAGTTTGTAGGAGACGAGCCATTTGCCGTACTTTACGGTGACGATGTTATAATAGGCGAAATTCCTGCTATCGGCGAATTATGCGAAGCGTATGAGAAATACGGCAAAAGTGTTGTAGGAATCAAAGAAGTGCCGGACGAACTGGTTGTAAAATACTGCTCCTTAAAGGTTGAAAAATCGGAGGATAAAATATATAAGGTTTCCGATATGATAGAAAAGCCCCAGTTAAAGGATAAATTTTCCAACTTCTCGATTTTAGGCAGATGTGTGCTTGATAATGAGATTTTTGAGATTTTAGAGCGCACTCCTTTAGGCGCAGGCGGTGAATTACAGCTTACAGACGCTATGAGAGAGTTAGCCGTTAAATATGGTATGACAGGTGTTGAATTCAGCGGTACACGCTACGATATGGGCAACAAATTAGGTATTTTAAAAGCCAATATTGAAGTAGGCATTAACCACCCTGAAATCGGTGAGGAATTAAAACAGTATTTAAAGGATTTGGCAGGTTCACTTTAATGCAATACACCACCCTGCTTTTAGACCTTGACAATACCTTGCTTGACTTTAACAAAGCGGAATACCACGCAATAAAGACCGTGCTTAAAAAATACGGTCTACCGAATGACGATAGTGTAGCAAAGCTTTATTCCGAAATCAACCTTAAATACTGGAAACGCTTTGAAAAAGGCGAAATAGAAAAAAAGGATATTTTTGAAAACCGTTTTTTAGAATTGTTTTCGGTTTTAGGTCAAAGCCGTGACGAAAAGGAGTTTTCAAAGGATTATTTCACCCTGCTTTCCGAAGGGTATTATACGGTTGACGGTGCAGAGGATTTGCTTTGTTATTTAAAGGGCAAGGGCTATTATCTTGTTGCCGCCACAAATGGAATATCACTTACACAGTACAAAAGAATAAAGTTATCGGGGTTATCCAAATTTTTCAATAAGGTTTTTGTATCCGAGGATACGGGTCACCAAAAACCCGAAAAGGAATATTATGATTTTATAATAAACAACATTCCCGAAAAAGATAAGGCTAAGCTTTTGATTGTAGGTGACAGCCAATCGTCGGACATTTTAGGCGGAATTAACTCCGGTATTGATACCTGCTGG
>JAZQHX010000122.1:0-3571 GCA_045540835.1 Acutalibacteraceae bacterium
CAAATGTGGTGGGTAAGCCGAAATTTGCCTTACCCACCACATAATCAACTTGTTTTTATGCCATCTTTTGGAATTTACACAGAATTTGAAGAAGAACCCTATAAAATGTACTTGGTTTCATATCAAGCCTTTTCATTGCTTCTACCGCCGTTATATCACCACCTTGCCATATTGCCACAATTTCATTAAAGCGTGGGTGTTCTATTGGTTTTCTGCCCTTATATACACCGTTCTGCTTTGCAACCGCTATGCCCTCCTTTTGTCGCTGTAATATGTATTCACGTTCAAGCTCGGCAACTGCGCCGAACACAGTCAGCATAAATTTACCCGTTGGAGTTGTGGTGTCTATAGCTTCTTTCTTTGATATAAACTCAACCTGTTTTTCAGTAAGTTGTTCCACAAGTTCTAACAAGTCTTTAGTGTTTCGGGCAAATCGGCTTATAGCCTCAACGATTACAACATCACCCTCTCTAACATAATTCATCATTCGTTTTAGTTCAGGACGGTCTGTGTTCTTTCCGCTCATTCGGTCAATATATACTTGCTCTACACCAAGCTCTTGCATCAGCACCTCTTGCCTTGCGGTGTTTTGGTCGGTGGTGCTGATACGAATATATCCAATCTTCAAATTATCACCCCTATAAAACAAAATAATCCGCCTATACGAATTTAATCGCATAGACGGATTTCAAATTACTGATTTAATTGTTTGTCGGTATCTCTACCGCCATACATAACACGGATAATCGTTATGATTTGTGTTTCCTTGTCGGGAATGTAAAACACCAAATAATTATCCACAGGCATTACACGAAGTCCTCTTGTTTTCCAAGGCTCTTTATCATAAACCTTAAAACGCTCAGGCATTTCCTTTAACTTTAATATATTGCTTTCCAATCTTCCAAGTTGAGCATTTGCATTTTGCAAGGACATTAAATCAAAAGCAATATATTCAAATATACCTTTTAAATCTTCCTCAGCCTGTACTGAAATTTTCACAGAATATATCATAAGGAATAATTTTTACGCAAATCTGCAAAAACGTCCTCGGCAACTCTAACTCTGCCGTTTGCAATATCTGCGTATCCTTTCTCTAATTCTGCGTCTAATTCCTGCTCTGTGAGAGTGGAAACATCAACAGGTTGCTTTGCGGGTAGTTTAACATCAAAGGGTAAACCCCTCTGTAAAACGATTTGTCTATAAAACATAGTTATTGCGTTTGATGTGGGAATACCAAGTGAACTTAAAATGCCCTCTGCCTGTTCTTTAAGGTCAGGCTCTATTCGTGCATAAAGATTTGCAGATTTTGTTGCCATAATAAAAACTCCTTTCAAAAATTTTCGCAATATTATTATACACGATTGTACGCACAATAGCAATACATTTTTAAAATTCCCCAATAGGGTATGATTTTATTTTGGCATATTTCAAAATTCAAAAACCAACCCTATTGGCATATAGTTTCAGTGTCCTAATAGAGTGTACCCTAATGGGACTATGAACAATATATTATTTCCTCAATATCGTCAGTTGTAAAACCCTCTTCTAAAAGATAATCTACATACTGTGATTTATAGCCGTAACCCTCAGCAACATATTTAAGTGACTTTATATATTCACTGTCTTTGTTTGGCTTTTTAGGAGTAAAACCGAAATGATACGGATAGCAGTAATCAAATAAATTGCGGTCATCAAAATCTGTCTTTGATGTTTTACCCGATTTATCTATTTTAAGTATTTCACCTCCAAACAAATTAAGTTTTTCATAAGTACCAAAGAAATATGGCATTTTCTTTAATGCAGATTTTAATATATCCTCGGTTGAAGCGTAGATATATAAACCCGTATGCTTAAAATGATAAATACACATAGGATTATCACCCTTAACAAAATAAAGATTATTACCTCTATCCATAACCGTAATAGTAAAAGACCCCAACAAGCTCTCAGCCATATATTTAAGGCTGTCAGTATTGAGAGTTCTTTTTTGTTCTATTAACTGTACCGCAATATAACTGTCGGTTTCAATTTTGGTTTCAGGTAATTTTTCTTTCTCACGGAGTATAATATCATTATGTAATACTCCGTTGTGTGCGAGAGCAAAATCTGTATTCACAGCGCAACCTAAAAACGGATGATTGTTGTAATTATATTTTTCATTACCCTGTGTAGTCATACGGGTATGTCCCATAACGGTATGAACACCGTCAGGTATTTTGTATCGCATTTTATGTGCAGGGAACGGTCTTTTATAAATACAAATTTTTTCTTCAGTATTATAGGAAATACCTGTAGCATCTGTACCTCTTACCTCACAAGCCTTTGAAAGTATAGCAATCATTTTATTTAACTGCTTTGATGATAGGCTTTGCTTGTAATCAATAATTCCAAATAAACAACACATTATATATCCTCCTCACATTCTATAGGCTCGTTTATGTATATACGGCGCTCTTTAAGATACTGTATAAGCTCAGGCTCGGTACAACCCGAAACAAAGGTCGTCCAAGACATAGCCTTTATTTCATCATCAGATAAACAAAAAGCCACATCACAAACTCTGTTTACGAGCTGTAATGTGGCTATAATTGTGTTGTATTTTAAAGTGCCTCTGAAAATCCTGAACTCAATCGTATTAGCATTTTGCAGATTGATACAGGAATATCTTCCGTTATTTGTACCGCCTTTTGCGTGGTCAAGTATATCCATTGGTTTATCCTTATATCCGTACCTTGCCGCCCAACGCTCTAACTGACGGTTTGTACGGCGGGAAAATTTAAGCAATTCCTCCCAATGCTTTTCAAAGAAATATAATATTCGTGCAATAGTTACCTCCTGTTCCACTACGGTATCGCCCAAAGATTTACGGTTGACGTGGATATGCAGTCCGCAACTTCCAGCCTGATGTGATGTATAACCCAAACTACGCACTTTTCTTAAAATCGACTGCCAAGGCATTTCGTTTGTATGGTAATCCAAGGTCATAGGGTGGGAAACTATTTCAAAACCATCATCAAGCGAGCCGTCGTGCTTGCAATATATATGCTGTTTATTACTGTTGCCGATATTCATTACTGCTTCGGCACTGCATTCATCTTCACCCGCTTCATCAACCTCTAATTCTATTCCAAAAAATCGTTCATCTTTACCATAGAATATGGGAGCGGGTTTGAAATAATAATCTTTAATACTTTTATTATTGCAGTATGTATTATAACAATCCTGACAGTATGGGTCTTCGCTTTCATCATCCTCATAATAAGCATCCTCACTGCGTATAATACGGTCACAATGTGTACAGGAAGTATAGTAATCATCATAACAAGTCTGACAGAGTGGCATACTGTCACTGCCCGAATTGTCAACCTCCCATATACGCCTGTCACAACGAGAACAAACTATAGTTTCAGTGCTAAGACAACTTGAACACAAAAACTTACCTTCAAATACTGTTAGTTGGTCTGCTGGATACAGTTCTCCGCAAATACTGCATCTTTTACTTTCTTTCATATTCTTTATTACCTCCAAAAATAAATTACAAAATTACTTGCCAGCCAGCTTGTCCAGCATA
>JAZQHX010000123.1:0-2811 GCA_045540835.1 Acutalibacteraceae bacterium
AATTTAGCAGATGTTGCAACCGAGGGCTTTTTGTGCTGTGCCGCTACCTATTTTACGGTGCGCTGTTTTTCCTCCCTCGAAAAGCTGAGCGCAGGACCTACAATTGATGACCTTTCCTCACTTATTGTTATGACAGGAATAATTTTAATGGGTCTTAATTCGCTTACGTTAAACGGTATCTCGCTTTCAAGGTCGCTTAGTATTTTGCTGATTTTAACTGCTGCAAAATACGGCGGAATCATAGGCGGCGCAGTCAGCGGAATAGCGGTTGCGTTTACCTTTGTGCTAAGTGGTATGGATGGAAATGTAGGCGTGGCGCTGTGCATAGGCGGACTGATGGCAGGAGTTTTTGCTTCGCTTAGTAAATACGCTCAGGTAGGAGGGCTGATCATATTCAGCTTTATAGGTACTGTTTCTACCAGTCAGGTTGAGATTGTCTCCCGCACCGTAATAGAAGCCGCAATAGGCTCAATATTCTTTTTAACCTTGCCGTCACGGTTAGGAATAAAAATCGGAAAGCTTTTTTCGGCTCGCCCCGGACTTGCTATACCCGAGGGTATAAAAAAATCAGTGACTTTAAGGCTTAAATTAGCTTCAAACGCTTTAAAAGACGTGAGTGAGACGGTAGAGCAGGTTTCAGGTGAGCTTTCAAAAATAAATGCACCCGATTTTGGCAGGGTTATAAATAGTGTAGAGCAGGACGCCTGCTCGGGCTGTAAATTAAGGGTACATTGCTGGGAAAGCAAGCGTGAGGATACAGTAAATGCCGTACTGCAGATGACAAAGGCGGTAAAGCAAGGTGAGTGTTCACCCGAAATCAGCGCACCTGAAGAATTCCGAGGTCGTTGTGTGAGGGCATCACGGGTGGGCAATGCTACCTATAAGCGGTATTCGGATTACGCTTCACGAATAGCCGCCGAAAACCGTATTGATGAGGTACGTTCTGTCGTTTCCGACCAGTTTAACGGAATTTCTTCAATGCTTTCGGAGCTGGCAGACGATTTCAATAATGACGAGCAGTTTGATACCGTAACGGCTGACAATGCGGCAGCGGCTTTGAAAAATCTTGACATACGTGCCGATGAAGTCAGTTGCAGAATAGATAAATACGGTAGAATGACACTTGAATTCAAGGTTAAAAAAACACCCGAGCTTGTAATAAACCGAATGCAGGTTATGAAGCTTTTATCGGTAGTATGTGAAAGGGATTTTGATATACCTAATATAAGCGAGGCGGGCGGCGATATTTTTATGACACTTACAGAGCACGCTGTCATAAAAATAGATATTGGCGCTGAACAGATAAGTGCTAACGGCTCTAATATGTGCGGTGACGCTTATAAATACTTTAATGACGGTAAAGGTCATTTTATAATGGTTTTAAGTGACGGTATGGGAACAGGCGGCAGAGCGGCGGTAGACGGCGCTATGGCATCGGGACTTATGAGCAGGCTTATAAAGGCAGGCTTCGGGTACAACTGCTCGCTGAGGATTCTTAATTCCTCTATGCTGTTCAAATCAACCGACGAATCATTAGCCACGGTGGATATTGCGAGTATAGATTTGTTTACAGGGCAAACCCAGCTTTGCAAGGCGGGAGCAGCACCTACAATTATCCGTCGTTCGGGCAAAACGGGAAAGGCAGAAAGCACTTCTTTGCCTGCAGGAATATTAAGGGAAATCGGTTTCGATAAAGCAACCGTAAAATGCAAAATAGGGGATATAGTAGTTCTTATGTCGGACGGCGTAACTTCTCAGGGTACAGACTGGATAAGGGCTGAAATTGAAAGCTGGCGTGACGGCTCAGCGCAAGACCTTGCAACCCATCTTTGTAACTGTGCTAAACGCAGGCGCAACACCGACCACGATGACGATATAACCGTTTTGACTGCAATACTAAATAAAGCTGTATAAAAAATAACCCATTAGTACGTAAAAAATACTAATGGGTTATATCTTTTGTTACTGTTTGTTATACATTGCGCTGTCAACTTCTTTGGTATCAAAAGAACTATCGGAAAAAATCGTATCAAACAGCATATCGGCAAATAACTTGTGCATTTCGGCGTTTGGGTGGTTGATTCGGTTTATCAGCAGCATTGTAGTATCGGTACTCTGTGACAATTTTTTCCACTCGGAATAACAGTCGCATACCTTTACGCCGCATTTAACCGCAGTATCAATAGCACCGCTCATATATTTATCCATTTTACCACCGGTTTGCATTTCGGCTGTAACACCTGCATAATTCTTAAGACTGTCTAATGTATCATCTGCAACGTATGTATTAAGCATATTGGGTGTCATAAAAATAACCTCTGCACCGCTTTGTGTGCATTTGTTGAAAATTATTTCAAGTGAGGTTAAATATTCTTCAAGACTTCCGTTAACATCGTTAAGCCCGAAACAAACTATAACAAGGTCAGGGTCGTGTTTAAGCACCTGGGAATCAATCCTGCAAAGTGACCTTTTGGCTGTAATTCCGCCAATGCCTGCGTTTATTACGTTAACAGGTATATAATTCCTACGGTTTAAAATTTTTTGCTTCAATAAATTCCAATATACCGTTTCATAATTAAATTCACCGCTCGCCAGCGCACCGTGAGTGACGCTGTCACCAAAAGCGACAATGGTTATCGGCCCGTGCTCCACAAGACCGTCATAGTCCATATTTATTTTTTCGGTTATTTTCATAAAACACCCTTACTTTCTTGATTGTTATACTTCTATCATAATCATTTATCACAATCAATGCAATAAGTATTTGAAAAAATCTTATATTTTTTCAAAGTCGATAAACTAAAAAATAAA
>JAZQHX010000124.1:0-3569 GCA_045540835.1 Acutalibacteraceae bacterium
ACTGTAACGCAACCGTCCTCACGGCGGTCAACCTTCATACCAAAATCCTTTTCGGCATTTTCAACCGAGCCGTAACGGTCAACAAGCCATTTTTCCCATTCGTCATCATATCTGCGCTTACAGGGAGTCGAAAGTAATGCACCGTCACTTTCCCAACTCATATCGTGGCTGAAAATAATCGGGTCCTTTTCGAGTGAAAATTCACGCATTATTTCTCTGAACGCTCTGCCGTTATAATGAAGCGGCATTGTAATGTTGCAGAAAGAGAAGCAAAGCTTCATATTGTGCTTTCTTAATCTTATAACAAAATCCCTGAATGTGGAGTTTTGTCTTCCAATCATATCACCGTCTATACGTATAAACAAACAGTTTATACCCAATTTTTCCATAAGAGATAAATCTTTTTCTATCTCCTCGGGTATATAATTTGTTTTATCAAGCCAGCTAAGCCAATAATATGATCTTTCAAGTCCGGGTGCGTAAAGCGGCCAGTAGTTTATTCCCGCAGGATACCATAGCTTTTCGCCCAACTTGAAATTATCACCCTCTACCCTTACGAAATCGTCGGGATTATCGCTCTTTACTACCCTTTCAAGATGAATTTCCTGGGTTACGTTATCTATAATCTCCCCTTCATATATAAGCTCGGTTTTTACGGTATAATCATCAGCATTAAAATCGGTACATTCAAATCTGCATTCTCCATACGACCTTGGAGTACACATTATTTCGTCTGTAAAGCTGTATACGGTATTTCCATTTTTTTCGACAGAAATATTAACTGTTACAAACTTATAATCTATTGTAGAGTTATGTATTTTTGCACCGAAAACAGCCTTTTCGCCTTTTTTGTAGACATATTTTTCGGCACCGCCACTAAATATATGAAGTCCTCTGCAAAGATTATCCACAATCGACAATATAAGCTCAGGCACACCCTTAATATCCATAAGGTTCTGGTCCATAATACCTATATTTGCCGCCGCCGAACCGAGTGCTGTATATGCCACTGTTCCCGGATATACAAGTGCAGTCACATTAGGATTATGCCCCATAGTATCGCTGAGCATTATAAATGCTGCCGCTCCCTCGCTACCGTCACCACGGTCGCTTTTTCCCTTAATCCCGGTAATAGGAATATATCGGTTGCGAAAATCCATATTATATCCGCCGCCGTAGTTTCTCGGCACAGGGCAGATAACCTTTAACGGCTTGTCTGTTTCCACTAAAGCATCGGTATACAAATTATTGCTTTCAAATGCGGTGGCATCATTACAACGATAGGTTTTATATGTAGGAACTATACCCTCTATTACAATGCGTTCAGCCTTTGCCTTTGTACCGTCACCCGTATGAACTGCATCAAAAATATTATCGGGCAAAGGTATTTGTGTCCATTTGCCGTCTACACGCTCAACATACTTTCCAAACAGCACACCGCCCAAGGTAAGCACGCTTCCGCCAAAGTTAATGAAATCTCTTACCTTTCCCGCACATACTGCAGGCAACGATGAAGCGTGAGGTATAACAAGCAAGAATCCCATATGGTAACAGTTTTTCTCTAAAAACTCATCAACATCTAACTCATTTACATAATAGCCGTTTTCACGAAGATGATTTATTATCCTGCGTGCTTCTTCTACCCTGAATTCAGGTCTTTCATCACAAATGAAAGTAACGGTTTTATTAAAATAAGTCAGTTCCCTTGCCAATACGCTGTTATGTAATATTTCTTTCTCGGTCATAATTATCCCTCTTTACCTATTTTAATGCATTTATAATTCTTTTTGCCAAATTGATTTTTGTTGGTGGGTGAATATCGTGGGTTTCGCACACATCGGCAGATTTTACAACACATACATTGTCAACATATTCTACTATTTTTTCCTGTGCCTTCTGAATACCGTGCCAGGCGTCATCATCACGTACATCCCAGTCGGCAATTTGTACTACAACAAAAGGCAGGTTATCGTCCATAAAATCCTTACGCCAACATTTTATAAGCTCTGCTAAAAGGGCTGTGTATATTTTCCATTCTCCACTACCGGTATTTGATTCACCCTGATACCATACAATATTGCCTAGGCTATATGGCACAACAGACTGCTGTCTTACCTTATAAAGTATACCGTGCTCATTATAAGGACCGTGCACAAAAGGAGAATCGTATTTTTCCTCTTTTGGAAGATAAAATCTATCTTGGCTGGAAATACAGGCTGGCATCCAGCTTTCAATAACGGTTGAGCCCAATGCACAGGAAATAAGTCCCACCGCTATATTCTTTTCCCTTGATAGCTCGGTGCCAATATGATAGCCTATTGCCGAAAAGTGCGGTGCGGTCTCTTTATCACATTTTACCCAACCATCTTTTGGGCGGAATTTTCCTTTATATTCGCCGTCACCCTCAAAGGGGGCAGCTGTATACATACGGACTAAATCATTATCCTCATAATTTTCCTTTGGATAAGACGTGCCGCCGAGCGACATTGCCATATTTGACTGTCCGCCTAAAAAAACAACCTCGCCTATGTATATATCCTTTATAGTAACTAATTCTCCGTTTAAATCTACCGTCATTTCATAAGGTCCGCCGTAAGACAAAGCGGGCAACTCTAAAATCCAATCATCGGTACTGAATTTTGCAGTTTTTGCAATATCGGCTATACTGACAGTAATTTTACCATTGCCTTTTCCGTAAAGCCTTATATTTTTATGCGCTTGTAAAATCATACCGTCGGTAAAAATTTCGTGAAGCTTCACTCAAAATTCCCCCTTACTGTTTTTTTAAAAGATATACATTTCCGCTGAAATCCGCACTTGGAGTCAGCTTTAAAATATTTTTATCTATGGCGCACTCACTGTCGTATAAGCTTTCGGATAATACATAATTACCTTTAAGCTCTATAATCAGTTCTTTTGCATCCTTAAAGCTGTGACAAACCACAAGTGCATTTTCCCCGTTTTCACTATAACGCACAACTGCCTGCGTGCCCGTAGGGCTGTAAAAACTGCAGGCATCGGTTCTGTATATATAGCTGTCACCGTGCTTTATAATCGGGGATACCTTTTCGTAAAATTCTTCTGCTTTAAATACTTCGTCCAACTGATTTTGTGACAATTGAGTTATATGCCCCGACCAGCAAAGTCTGCCCAAAAAGCCCTCGGATATAGTAAACATAAATCTTTCTTTTGTATATTCGGGTTTTAAGGTACACCAAATCTGATTTTGTCTCGGAGGAGTAAGATAGTGAAGATTTGCCGCAACAACAGCACAATCATAACCTTCGTGAGTATCGCTTGCAGAACTCATTTCCGTAATATCCATCATCGAAGGCTCTAATCGGCAGCCGCCCGAAGCACAATTCTCTATAACTATGCCGCCGACCTCCTTTCGTATCTTCTTGAAATAATCCCGTACTCTTTGCATATGCATACGAAGATTTTCTCCCGAAGCTTCCTCACCGTCAATTCCGGCACCAGTAGAGGCATTATAATCCACCTTAAGATATCCGAAGCCGCTTTCCTTTAAAAAGGCTATTACCTTTTTATCAAGATATGAAACCGCTTCA
>JAZQHX010000125.1:0-2729 GCA_045540835.1 Acutalibacteraceae bacterium
CTGTGCGGACGATAAACGTATTTATCTTGAGAGCCGTATAATTAAGAACTGAGTATAATTTAAGTGCCTGCTCCCCAACCAAACGGGAAGCAGGCATAATGCATTATTATAATGGTTATTATTTGTCGAAGCAGCAAAATAGCTTCGACGAGCCGATTCATCGGCTTTCCAAAACTTTATAAAGTTTTGGAAAATAACCATTTCAATGATTTTGTCGCAAATTTTAATAAAAATTTGCTGCCAAATGCTACATTTGGCGTCGAAACGACTGTCTAACCTTGTCGTTTCGACAAATCAATATCATTATAAGGTTTTTTAGTTATGTAGATAGGTGTTTTAGAATCGGCAGAATTGATGTGTCTTATTAGTAGGACAAAAATTGTCGAAATTAAGTATACACTATTTTTGTCCTATTTTAAGACAAAAGGTGTATGAGTATGAGAAGAATAATTGAAAACAAGTCTGCAAATTTAATAGGCGAGCGCATAAGGGACGCAAGGCTTGAAGCAGGATTCAGCCAGCAACAGCTCGCTAACCGACTTGAACTTATGGCGGTCTATGTTTGCAGAGGTTCGGTTTCCAGAATAGAAAACGGAGAAAGAATGATAACCGATATAGAAATTGATGCTATATCTAAGGTTCTTAATGTGTCACTCGATTATTTATTTTCAAGGCAGTAGTATGAAAACAATTTTTGATTATCTTATTAAAAGACCCTTACTGTTATCTGCATTGATTTGTATCCTGATTTCTTTTTTCGCTTTTTATCTGCATATTGTAGTTACTGTTTTTGCGTTTTCGCTGGCAGTAGCAATGGGATTTATGATATATTTTAAGGCTGATGCGAGAATTATTTTTACATCGGTCTTGATTTTTATATTCTGTATAAGCTGTTCTTTGAATCTTGAGAAAATAGCCACACTCGAAAAGCAAAGCGGCGCTGATATAAGAGCCGAGTGCGTTTTGTGCGACATTACATATAAAACCGATAACTATTATATAGCTGTTATACGGATTGATAAAAGCGACCGTTTGCCAAAGGGAACAAAGGTTACTGCATTTTATAAACCGCTTTCTATGGATATGGGGGATTCCTTTATTGCAGATATTAAGGTAAAACCAATAGCGGATACAAGCTATAAAGCGCAAAGCTATTCGGATTCGGTGTATTTGCAGGGGAGTCTTAGTAATATAACGTCCACAGATAACGATGATCTACCATTAAAATTTGTAGGAAAAATCAGAAATTATATAAAAACAACCCTTATGGAGCACTTGGAATACAAGAAAGCGGCTACAATTTGCGCCCTGATTTTCGGAGAAAGAGGGTATTTTACCAATGAATTTTCCGATTGCGTGGCGGCTGCAGGGGTAAGCCACGTAATGGTGGTTTCGGGAATGCACCTTGCAATTATGGTAAGCTTTATCACAAAGATAATGGAACGAATATTTTATAACAGATTTGTTAAGGCTTTGCTTATGGTAGGTGTTGTGCTGTTTTTGACCCTGCTTTGCGGATTTACAATGTCTATTTTAAGGGCAGGCGTTACATATCTTATTATGGCTGTCGGACTAATGCTTGACCGCAAGGGTAAGGCGGAAAACAGCTTAGGCGGTGCAATAACTCTTATTTTGATTTCTTCGCCGTTTGCTTTCTTTAATATATCGTTTAAACTTTCGGTTTTGTCCACATTTGCTATTTTGGTGGTCGCTTTGCCGCTTATAAATAAATTGCAGGAAAAATTCCGCTTTAAATTTATTGTAAAGTATGCGGTTACTACGGCTGTTTTCTCACTTTCGGCTTATGTTTTTACACTACCCGTTACAATTTATTGTTTCGGTTGTATATCTGTGGTTTCGGTAATAAGCAATCTTTTGATTTCTCAGGTAGTCACCTGGGCACTTTACTGTGCATTTACCTGCCTTGTCTTAAATCTCATAATACCGTTTGCTATTGACTTACTATTTATACCGTTAAGTATACTTACAGAATATATAAATTTTGCAATAAGTTATATGGGAAGTCTTCCTTTTGCGGTGATAGAAGTGGACAAATATTGGGGTTATATTTCAATTTTTGTTATTTTGTTTGTTCTGTTGCTTTTAGCTTCTTGTAAAAAACGGAGTAATATGTTAAAATTAAAGTTAATGAATGAAAAGATAGTAAAGGAAGGCGGCGGAAACCTTAAATGGCATCGATAACAGAAGAAAGCTTGAAGAAAAAGCTCGTGAACGGTTTGTGCCCCGTTTATATATTTTTCGGGGAGGACGGCTATTTAAAAAAGAATTATACCGATAAAATAAGCCGCCGAGTAGCAGAGCCGGACGATGTTTTTAATTATGCTAAGTTTGAGGGTGGCTGTGATTTGCAGGAGGTTTACGATGCGGCTTTGCAGCTTCCGCTTATGGGGGACAGTAAGTGCGTAATACTGTCCGATTATGATTTTGAGCATTGCCAGAAATCCGATTTTGATAAGCTTTGCAGTTTAATATCCGAAATACCCGATACAACGGTATTTATAATGACCTTCGAGAGTGTTGAGTTTGATATTAAAAAAAGCAGTAAATTTAAAAAGCTGTGTGATGCCGCAGAAAAAAACGGCGGTGTTGCGGTAAGGCTTGACCACAGAAAAATGCCCGAGCTTGTGAAAATGCTGACAGATGGTGCCGCTAAACGTGGTTGCCGAATGGATGGTACGGTGGCGAAATATCTGGTTGAAAGTGCAGGC
>JAZQHX010000126.1:0-3675 GCA_045540835.1 Acutalibacteraceae bacterium
TATTTTGTCTTCCTAAGACCGCTTGGCCTCCGACTTATCAACCTTTGGAGTGTCGTCTACCGAAACTGTTTCAGAAGGTGTATTATCAGAACTAACTTCATTTTTTTCTATGATACAACCGCAAAGTAGTATTGATAAGCATAACAGTAGCACAATTGTATATGCTATTTTTTTAATCATTTTGTTATCCCCTTAAATAATTTTTTAATATTTTATCTGTAAAATTAAAAATTGTCAATAAAGTAAATGTATTATTAACAATTTTAGTCTTGACTTATACCCCCAGGGGGTATATTATTAAAATAGAAAATATAAAAGGAGTAAAGCAGAATGAAAACTGAACAGTATTTAATAAGCGGAATGGCGTGTGCGGCTTGTTCTGCGGCTGTGACACGTGTTGTCAGCAAATTAGACGGCGTCACAAACTGCGAAGTTAATCTTATTACAACCAAAATGACCGTAAGCTATGACGAAAACAAGGTCACACCTGATGATTTTAAACGTGTTGTAGAAAAGGCAGGCTTTGGCATTACCCCATTTAAAGAGGATGAAAAGAAAACCGAAGTAAAAGAAAAAGAGCAAAGCATAATTCCTATTGTTTTAGCCGCCGTTTTCAGCGGTATTTTGTTGATTATTTCTATGCTGCCAATGCTTATAAGCGGTTTTCCGCTTCCGCAGTTTATAAATCCTGATATAAATCCTTATAATTATGCAATAACACAGATGTTGCTTACAATACCGTCATTGTTTGTAGGCAGGAACTTTTTTACAAACGGAATACCTCTGCTTTTTAAGGGACACCCGAATATGGATTCTCTCGTAGCAGTCGGAGCAGGAGCTTCTCTTATTTTCAGTATTGTTATGACCTATACAATATCTGCTAATCCCCACGCAATACACAACCTTTATTTTGAAAGCGTGGCGGTGGTTATTACCCTTGTGAAACTGGGTAAATATTTTGAAGGGTGCAGTCGGAAAAAGACAGCCGATGCTATAAAAAAGCTTATGGAATTAAGCCCCGATACTGCTATAATATTGCGTGACTCGGTGGAATATGCCGTGGCAACAAAAGATGTTACGGTAGGGGATATTTTGCTTGTCAAATCGGGGGCTAAAATTCCGCTTGACGGCGTTGTGACCGAGGGCTTTTCCGGCGTTGATGAATCAATGCTCACAGGGGAAAGTATGCCGGTAGAAAAGACGGTAGGCTCATTCGTTACGGGGGGAAGTATAAATACCGACGGCGTTTTAAAAGTAAAGGTTACAAGGATAGGCGACGATACAACACTTTCTAAAATAATTAAATTTGTAGAGGACGCACAAAGTAAAAAAGCACCAATTTCCAAAACAGCCGATAAGGTTGCAGGTATTTTTGTGCCGACAGTAATTATTATTGCGGTTTTAGCGGCTTTGGTATGGCTGATAATAGGCAAGGAGATTTCCTTTGTGCTTAAAATTTTTACGGGTATACTGGTTGTAGCCTGCCCTTGCGCATTAGGTCTTGCAACTCCGACTGCTATAATGGTAGGAACGGGTCTGGGAGCCAATAACGGAATACTTATCCGTAACGGCGAAGTGCTGGAAATCAGCCATAAAATTAAGGTTGCAGTTTTTGATAAGACAGGTACTGTAACCACGGGAAAGCCGGTTGTAACCGATGTTTTAGCCGAAAATGAGGAAAGGATAATTTTGCTTGCCGCATTGGCTGAAAGTGGTTCTAATCACCCGCTTAGTGTTGCGATTACAGATTACGCTAAGCAAAAGGGTGTAAATACGGGGAAGGATATAAGCGATTTCAAAAACATTCCAGGAAAGGGTATATCCTGCAAAATTGACGGTAGCGAAGTATTGTTAGGTACAGCGGCGCTCCTTAAAGAAACGGGCATTTCGGATAATAAGTATTCCGCTTATGCCGAAGAATTGGCGTCTCACGGAAAATCGGTTATTCATTTAGCTTTTGCGGGCGAGGTTTTAGGTGTGATTGCTGTGGCTGATAGCTTAAAAGATGATGCCAAGGAGACCTTTAAGGAATTTAAAAGTATGGGAATAAAAACGGTGCTTTTGTCGGGGGATAACAGACTTTGTGCCGAGTATATAGGTGGCAAAATTGGTGCCGATGAGGTTTATTCCGAGGTTTTGCCTGAAGATAAAGCGAGAATAATAAAAGAAATACGTCAAAAATACGGCGAAGTTATGATGGTGGGGGACGGTATTAACGATGCTATTGCCTTATCCGAAGCCGACGTCGGCTGTGCGATAGGCTCGGGTAGTGATATAGCGATTGAGGCGGCGGATATTGTGCTTATGAAAAGCAATCCTTCCGATTGCGCAAGGGCGGTTAAATTAAGCCGTCTTACTATTAAAAATATAAAACAAAATCTGTTCTGGGCATTTTGCTATAATACTGTGCTGATACCCGTAGCAGCAGGAGTGCTGTATCCTTTAGGTATTCTTTTAAATCCAATGCTGTGCGGACTTGCAATGTCTTTAAGCTCTGTGTTTGTAGTAGGTAATGCTTTGCGACTTAGAGGTAAAAAGCTATGAGCAAATGTGAGTGTACTAAAAAACAAAAGCATAGAGATGAAGCAGAATTCAAATCCCTTATGAACCGCCTTAACCGCATAGAAGGTCAGGTGAGGGGAATAAAGAATATGCTCCATAATGATGCCTACTGTACCGATATTTTAAATCAGGTGTCAGCCGTGACATCAGCCCTTAATTCCTTTAATAAGGAATTGCTTAGTAATCACATAAGCACCTGCGTTGCCGAAAATTTAAAGCAAGGCAATGATGATGTTATAGATGAGCTGGTTACAACTCTGCAAAAACTTATGAGATAGGAGGGATATTATGATATTTAACATTTCCGTACCCGATATACACTGTAATAAGTGTGTAGAAAGAATTGAAAAGGCACTGACAGAAACAGGAATAAAATTCACCGTTTCGCTGGATAACAAAACTGTTACGGTTGACGGTTGTGAGCACTGCCTTAAAACTGCTTTGTCCGAGCTCAGCGATTTAGGTTTTACACCTGAAGTTAAATAAAAAATAAGTGACTGTCTTGGTGGGGCAGTCACTTATTTTTTATCTCTTATTTAATTACAGTCATTGAAAAAATTATTCAAAAGTAATTTCAAAAAGCTCATTTGGTGTGCAGTCGAGCAGGATACACAGCGTTTCGATATTTTCGTATCTGATTGATTTTGTTTGGTTGTTTATCATTTTGCTGAAGTTTTGATAGCTCATACCTAACTGCTTATATAGCCAATATTTTGTGTGCCCTTTTTGTTCAAGTAATTCCAAAGCTTTTAATTTTATCATAAGATACTTCCTCATAACTTATTTTTTAATTAGATAGTATCTTATTTTTACCCTTTACATATAGACTATTACATTATATAATGTAATAGTCTATAATAAAAATTGGAACGGGTGCACCAAGATGGCAGAAAGTATATTTTTAAATAAGTTCAGTAAAAAAAGAAACGATGATTTAATACACAAAGGAATAAAAAGAGTTGTTATTGCAGGATGTCGGAATTACAATAACTACACCCAAGCAAAGGAATATATAAATTTTTGTTTATCTAGAATTTCAAAAGAATATAAAATCATTATTATTTCGGGTGGTTGTAGTGGTGCTGATATGTTAGGCGAAAGATATGCTAAAGA
>JAZQHX010000127.1:0-2730 GCA_045540835.1 Acutalibacteraceae bacterium
GTCATCATACCGTAAATCCATACGATTTTTGAATTGGGATTGTAACGTCTTAGCATTGTAAGCAGGTCAATAAAGCCTTGCTTTACCGTATCAAGCGTGGCGCCCTCTACCTTTGAGTAAGAGGACATATCGTTAGTGCCAAGGCATACCACTATAACATCTGGCTGTCTTGCAAAATTATAAATGGTACTGCTGTCGGAAAAATATCGGTTTTTGGGGTATACATCTGGCATCGAAACCGAGCTTGCTCCCGAATGGCCTATGCCTTTCGTTGCGGTAATACCGGTTCTGGCTATTATCGACCAGTCGGCATTAAGGGCTTTGGCTGTAAGGTAGGGCCAACCGCTTGTGGCATCTTCATAAAGCATCTGACCGCCCATACCTAACACTAAATTACTATACCCAGCAGTAATTGAATCGCCTACAAATTCTATATAAGTATTCTTTTCTTCGGGTGGATTTAAAAAAGTACCGTTTAGTGTAATGCTTTTTATTCCGAAAGCTGAATAAAGCGCTTCGGATTGCTTATATATTTCAAAGGTGTGCTCACCCGATTTAAGACCCTCGGCTATAGTAAAGGAAGCTTCACCCTTTTGTGTTATGTGGAAAGGGTAGTTGGTGCTGTTGGTTGTCCAGTCGGTCGTATCGTCGGGTACTCGCAAATCGGCGTATTGCATTTCACCGTCTACAATAACAGTAAAATAGCAGCCTTGATTATCGCTCGTGTTAATGCGAGTAGCATCTATTTTTATTTTAACATCGCCCGAACAGTCAGCCTTAAAAACAATACCGCCTGCAGACCAATCCAGCATTAAAAGATTGTCTTTAAGTTCAGTTCTGCCCAGGGTTTTGTATTTACCCGTAAGTGAAGCTATGTTGTACTCGGTTTGGGCTGCCGCAGTATTAAGTGTGATACTGCCCGCAAACAGCATAGTGCTCAAAGTAATTGAAAGAAATCTCAAAATATGTTTTGTATAATTTGCCATACTTTTACCTCCTGACTTCCTTTATATTTTAAGGTTTCAGGGATATTTTGTAATACTATAAATTGAGATACTTTTTATATTATTTGGCACAATAAATGCTTGAAGTGAACTTAAAGTTGTGATACTATTTAAAGGGGTGAACAAATGGTAAACTGGAATATTATAAATCTTTGGATAGATGACCACAATAAACCTTGCATAAAACCGCACTGCCATAACTGGCACGAGATAATTTATTTTAACAAGGGAAAAGTAAAAATACATATTGACGGCTCCGAATATGAAGTTGACGAGGGTACCTTTATTATTATACCCCGAAAAATCAAGCACGATGAAATTCGTTACGGCGATACGCAGACCGTATGTCTGATTTTTATTTCCGAGGATAATATAAAGCCCGAAATACTCAAAGATAATTCGGGCGAAATATTGGCGCATCTTATGCTTATGAACAGCGAAGCGAGGGCTAAGCCGTATAGATATGTAGATATACTCAATTTAAAACTACAAGAGCTTTACATAATGATTGAAAGGGCACGTAATGCGGATAGTAAAATATCCAAAGATTTCAGTTACGCAATAAACTATATAAGTGATAATTACAGAGAAAAGATAAATTTCCCCGAATTTTCAAAACGGCTTAATATGTCATATAGTTATTTCAGGCATCATTTCAAGTCTTTATGCGGTATGTCTCCGCAAAATTTTTTGATAGAAAAACGGCTCGTGCAGGCAGAAAAAATGCTTATAAACAGAGAACTTAACTGTACCGAAATTGCCTATTATTGCGGCTTTTCAAATTCTGCCCAATTTACGGATATGTTCAAAAGAAAATACGGCATAACACCTACTAAGTACAGAAAGAATAGGGGATAGACCTGACTTTTTAAGGACGCTCACGTGTTTCAAAATATTCATCAAAACACAGGGGACTGTCCCCTGTGTTTTATTGCGTTTTGTGCAAATGCGTGATATAATAAAATCTGGAGGATGGTTTTATGAAGGTAATAAACACAATTTTTACAGAAAAACAGTTCGTTGACCGTTTAGGACAACACTGCCGTTTAAAAACACGACTTGATGCGGGCTATAACGATATAGATACTTTTGTTTGTAAAATCAAAGGTAATCGTTTTTGGTTAGGGAAACACTATGCATCGGTTGGAAAAACAGATGGTTTTTCTCCTGAAAGGCTGAATTGCAAATACGATATGAATGAAAGTGGGCGTGTTATAGTAAGGTATCAGAGAGCGAAGCATCCTTCTTATGCAATTTTTTATTTATTAGCTTTTGTGATAGGAACAACTTTTTGTGTTGATTCTTTTATCAATGCGTTTGAGATGTTTGATGATTTTAGAATTGATGAATTTATTTTTGCCTTGGCGTTTTTGGTTATAGGTTTGTTTGGTTTAATAATTAAGCCAAGAAAGGAATGGCTCTCTTTAGAAGAACATTTACATAAAATTTGCGATATAGAATAAAAAGACACAGGGGACAGTCCCCTGTGTCTCAGGGATAGGCTTGAAAAAGCGATTCTCGAACAACTAGCTGAAAGGGTATTTAATAAAGATATATTACCAATAATAGTTGAAAAATACAATGAATTTGCTTTGAGCAAAAATAGTGAATATTTAACCATTAAAAATGAAATCATGAATAAAATTGCTGAAATAGAAAAAGGAATTAATAACATTGTTGATTTGGCGGTAAGCACCGGTTCTCCTGCACTTATGAAAAAACTTCA
>JAZQHX010000128.1:0-3851 GCA_045540835.1 Acutalibacteraceae bacterium
CCTATGCGGTAATCAATATCGTATTATTGCTTGTTGGAATGAAATTTTTGGGTAAAGAATTTACTATTAAAACCTTAATTGGCTCAGGACTGATTTCTCTGTTTGTACAAGTATTTTCCTATTTGCCGCCAATTACAGACAATGTGTTTTTAGCTGCATTTTTCGGTGGAACACTTTATGGTTTTGGTATTGGTATTGCCTTTGCTTCGAGTGCTTCTACCGGTGGAACAGATATTTTAAGCCGAATTATACAGCACTTTTTACCGCAATTTCCAATAGGAAAACTGCTTTTAATTGTAGATGGTCTTGTAATTGCGGCGTCGCTTGTTGTGTTTAAGAATACCGAGCTTGTTCTCTTTGGAATTTTTTCACTTTTCTTCTCAACTTTTTGCGTGGATTGGCTTATAAGAAAGCTTAATGTTTCAAAAATTGCCTTTGTTATTACCGATAAGGGGGAAGAAATATCTAACTGTCTTATAAATACTTCTCCTCGTGGAGTTACGATAATTAAGGCAGTAGGTGCATACAGCTCAGAAAAGAAAAAACTTTTATTTTGCGCACTAAAGGAAAGCGAAGTTCCTGTATTTCAAAAGAAAATATTAAATATAGATTCAGAAGCGTTTATTGTGTATTCTGAGTCGTCACAAATAATGGGAAATGGTTTTCATATATACAGATAATTTGAAGATTTGGCATAATTATTTATGCTTTAAGGGGATGAATTTATGAATTTATGGAGCATTGAAAAAAACGGCTTTGATAGACCCGATATAGAACTTCACGGAAGTAAGTACCTTATAGGTAACGGATTTATGGGTTATCGTGGTACTATGGAGGAGTATAGCGCAGAACAGTTGGTTGCTGTCAACCTTGCGGGCTTTTTTGATTTAGCCAAGGGTAGTAACTGGCGTGAATCGGTTAATGCTCCAAATCCTTTGTATACTGTGGTAAGTGTTGACGGAGTTGAACTAAACTTAAGTTGTTGTGAGAGTGTTTATCATAAACAAACTTTGAATATTAAAAGCGGTATACATTGTAGAGAAACTGTTTTTTCAGTAGCAGGAGTTAATATTACTATAAAGGCTGAACGCTTTGTAAGTATGGTCAGGGAAAATATTATCGCTCTTAAATATTCTGTTTGCGCAGATAAGGATGTCAATATTACCTTAAAAACAGGAATTGATAAAAATATCTGGAATATTTTTGGCACCCACTTGAACTTTGTAAGTGAGGTTTCAGATAACAATAGTTTTAAGCTTAATTGTGAAACGGTACAGCTTAAAAATGAATTAAAAGTTTATGAAACGGTTGTTGGTTTAAACAGCTTTGAAAACGATAATCTTTTACATAGTTCACAGATTTCGCTGAAAGCAGACGAGGAGTTTACTTTTACAAAATTTGGCGGAATTTATCATAGTCAAAGCCTTGATACTGCGGAAGAAAATTTTTCTGATGCTGTAAATACAGGCTATGATGCTTTATTAAATGAACATATTTTAGCTTGGGAAAATATATGGGAAAACAGCGACGTTGTAATTGAGGGTGACCTCAAGGCACAATTGGCTATTCGTTACAGTATATATCATCTGTGCAGTATTGCTCCGCATAATACCGATAAATGCGGTATTCCGGCACGTGGTCTTTCAGGTCAGGTATATAAGGGTGCGGCTTTTTGGGATACCGAAATGTTTATGCTGCCTTTCTTCCAGTTTACCGATAAAAAGGTTGCAAGAAATCTATTAAAATATAGGGTTAATACCTTACCAGGAGCTAAACGAAAGGCTAAGGAATTCGGTCACGAGGGAGCTTTCTTTGCTTGGGAAAGTCAGGAGACGGGTGACGATGCTTGTACACTGTTTAACGTTACTGACATTTTTACAAACAGACCCCTTAGAACATATTTTAAGGATAAGCAGATTCACGTTTCGGCAGATATTGTATTTGCTATGTGGGATTATTGCAGGACTACTGACGATTACACCATTCTTACAGATGGCGGTTTAGAGCTTATGTATGAGTGTTTGTGGTTTTTCTATACATACTCTGTTTTCAAGCCTTATAAAAACCGCTATGAAATTTTAGATGTTGTAGGGCCTGATGAATATCACGAAAGGGTTAATAACAACGCTTTTACAAATGTTATGGTAAAGCACGCTGCAGATATTTTTGTAATGGCTTTGGATAAGGTAAAAACTGAAAACCCCGAATATTTTAAAACCTTTGACAAGGACTTGAGGTGGGCTTACGATTTTGCAGAAAAGCTTTATGTACCATCACCTGACGAAAACGGAATTATTGAACAGTTTGACGGTTATTTCAAGTTAGAGAATGTAACTCCTGAAATCCTTAAAACAAGAGAACTGAAAGAAAATGAATACTGGGGCGGTCACGGATTAGCCTCGAATACAATGACGCTTAAACAAGCCGATGTTGTAATGATGCTTAATGTTTTCAGAAACGAATATTCAAAAGAAATAAAGAAAGCCAACTGGGAATTTTATGAGCCTTATACTGAGCACGGCTCAAGTTTATCGGCTTGTGCTTATGCCATTGTGGCGGCAGAAATAGGGAATACCGATTGGGCGTATAAATATTTTATGAAAACCGCAAGTGTTGACCTTACAGGTGCTACAAAGCAGTATTTAGGTTCACTTTATATAGGCGGAACGCATCCTGCCGCAAACGGCGGTGCCTGGAATACGGCTATATTCGGTTTTGCGGGTGTTAGTTTTACTAATACTACTTTGGATATTTCACCAAGATTGCCACAAAACTGGAAGAGCCTTAGCTTTATCCTTAATTGGAAAGGCGAAAGGCTTAAGATTAAAATTACTTCAAATGATGTAGTAATCGAAGGAATAAAAAATTCCAAAGTTACAGTTTACGGAAAGGATTATTAAGAATGAGCCTTAAAGCATTGATATTTGATTTAGACGGTGTTTTGACCGATACTGCAAAGTATCACTATCTTGCGTGGAAAAAGTTAGCAGACGAGCTCGGGTATTATTTTGATGAGGATATAAACGAACTTTTAAAGGGCGTATCTCGCATAAATTCTTTTGAAATAATATTAGAAAAGAATAACGCAACAACAAAGTATACTCCCGAAGAGAAAGAAACTCTGGCAAACAAAAAGAACGATTATTACAAAGAAATGATTGAGCAACTGACTCCGGACGATATATTAGAGGGAATAGTGCCTTTTATAACTGAAGCAAGAAAAAACGGTATAAAATGCGCAGTAGCATCAATTAGTAAAAATGCACCAAGAGTTTTGGAACTTCTTAAGATTTCCGATTTGTTCGATTATATAGCAGATGCTGCACTTGTTAAAAAGCCGAAACCCGACCCCGAAATATTTTTAACCTGTGCTGAGGCATTGGGCTTTAAGCCGAGCGAATGTATAGGTATAGAGGATGCACAAGCGGGAATAGAATCAATAAACGGTGCGGGAATGATGTCTGTTGGCATAAATGTAACGGTCACCTCTATTGCACCCGATTATCCTTTAGCAAGTACTGCGGAATTAGATTTTAATAAAATTGTCAGCTTTTATAATGAAGTTTATAATAAGTAGCGGTTTGTAGGGACAGACGTCCTCGACTGTCCGCAATTAAACAGCTTATCCCCTTGGAGTAATCCAAGGGGATTTTTATATCTATTGAAAACATTATTATTATATGTTAAAATGTAATAAAGGGGGATTGTAAATGATAAAAAACAATCTTTTTTTGATAAAATTAAAAATATATTCAAAAGATGATTAAAAAGTAAATAATACACAGACCTTGAGGTAGAAATTCCTTAAGGTCTGTTTTCGTTTGTAAAGAATTTTGATAATAAGTTAAAGT
>JAZQHX010000129.1:0-4101 GCA_045540835.1 Acutalibacteraceae bacterium
TAATGTTACCGTCTCTAATGCTACGATAGTGACCGGAGACGATTGTATTGTAGTAAGGGCTAATAATGCGTCACTTGCCGAAAACAAGGTTTGCGAGCGGGTAACCGTTAATAACTGTAACTTAACAAGCTTTGCTTGTGGAATAAGAATAGGCTGGTTAAATGACGGAACTATACGCAATTGTTCATTTTCAAATATTGTTATGACCGATACAAACGTCGGAATAGGAATAAGATTGCCCGGTCACGCAGACGATGAAAAATGGGCAGACGAGGGAAGGGAAGCAACGCTTATAGAAAACCTTTCTTTCGATAATATTATTATGGATGAAATATATTGTACGCCTATCAATTGTGTTATAGATTCTTCACCTGTTGTTATGTGTGATGCTATAAGGAAAATACATCTCAGCAATATTCACGCAAGTGGTCTTGAATTTCCGAGATTCTATGGCAGGGCAAAAAATCCCATTTCAGATGTTACATTAAATAATTGCAGCTTCACTAAGCTTGAAGAAAGTAAGCTTATGGATTATAAGCTTCACGGTGCTTACTGGGGCAGACCGCAAAACAATAAAATATTTTCATATACTAAGAATATTGTTCTTAACGGTACATCTTTTACTGCCGAATAACACTATTTACCAATATAAAAAGGATTTGTTATTTGATACAATATATCTGAAAACATTATAAAACAAATTAGTTTCGAGGTGCGCTTAATGAAATTTGTAAAAACAGTTGTATCGGTGTTTACGGTAGTGACAATGCTTTTATCGGCTATAAATGTTGTTGCCTTTGCCGACGATGTCCCCAATCAATACAAGGTGGATATAAATAAAGTATTAAACGCCAAGGAGCATATTGAATGTAAATTTTCCGTCAGAACAGGCGGTGAATATGAGCTGCATATCACATTTGATACGGTAGACGAAGCAACACAAAGAATAGAATATGCAGTCAAGATAGACGGTGAGTATCCGTTTGCAGGCGCCGAGCTTTTAGAAGCTCCCGTTATTTATAAAGATGACGGAAAAGTGAGGACATTGTCAAACGGCGACCAGACAGCTCCGCTTCAAAGCAAAGTAGACGGATATATTACTTCTTCTGCTTACGATAAAACAGGTGTAAGACTAACACCCTATACTGTAAACCTTACAGCCGGAGTGCACACGGTAGAAATCGAAAATATAGGCGATGCTTTTGAACTTGTGGGGGTAACTTTTTCAAAACCCGAAAGTATTAAACCTTACAGCGAGGTTTTTAAAGGATATTCAAACTATGAAAAGTATCAGGGCGACAAAATAGTAGTTGAAGCCGAGAAGGTACTTTACAGAAATGACTATTCACTTACCGCTAAGTCGGATAACGGCAGTGCGGACATTACACCTAAAAGCGCTACAAATTCAATTATCAATTATATAGGCGGTTCTAACTGGTCAAGTCCTTTTAAAGAGCTTACTTGGGAAATAAAGGTTCCAAAAACTGCACTTTATAAATTAGGCTTTAATTTTAAACAAAATACCATAATAAACGGTAATGCATATCGCTGGCTTAAGATTGACGGTAAAACTCCCTTCCTTGAAGCAACCAAGGTAGGCTTTTCCTATAAAACGGCGTGGCAGTATAAGGACATTGAAAACCAAGACGGCGAGGATTACTTATTCTATCTGACAGAGGGAACGCACACACTCTCTCTTGACGTGACCTTAGCAGGTATTGCGGATATTTATGAAAGACTTAACGTTATTACAGCAGAAGTCGGTGAGCTTTATCTGGATATTGTAATGATAACTGGTGAGACACCTGACGCTAACAGAGACTATGAGCTTTATAAGCAAATACCTAAGTTTGAAGAAAAACTGAAAGGCTTTTATAACGACCTTACCGAAATTTCAAAAATTCTTAACAGCAAAAAGGATATAAACGGTGAGCTTGACGGTGCGGTTAAGAATGTTGCACGTGTTTCAAAGCTTATGAGCGAAAACCGTTATGAATCGCACCTTTATTTAGATACATATTTCTCTTATTATCAGACCTTGTCATCATGGTTGTTCGATATTAAAAATATGGCACTAAGCCTTGATAAAATAATTATTTCTGCTCCAGAAAAGGAAGTAGATGATGTAAAGGCAGGATTTTTTGAAAGAATAGGCTTTAGCTTAAAGCGCTTTTTCCTTTCGTTCGTGGGGGATTATTCAAACGAATCATTAAAGGGTGGTAGCGAAAAGAATATAAAAATCTGGGTTAACTGGGGTAGAGACCAGGTTAAGGTTTTAAATACCTTAATACAAGAGGATTTCTCACCCAACTCAAAGATAAATGTAAAGGTTGAGCAGGTTAATGCTTCGGTAGTTCAGGGTATTATATCAAATAATTCTCCCGATTTGTATCTGCACATGGCAAGAACCGAGCCTGTAAACCTCGCAATGCGTGGAGTGCTTTATGACCTTTCATCTTTTGATGATTATAACCAAGTTTTAAAGAACTTCCAGAAAGGCGCAGAAGCTCCTTATATATATAAGGGTAAAACCTATGCTTTACCTGATACACAAGGCTTTAAAGTAATGTTTGTGCGAACCGATATATTTGAGGAACTGGAGCTCGATATTCCCCAAACATGGGACGATTTCCTTTCGGCAACATCGGTTATACAAAGAAAGAATATGAATACATATTTGCCGCACATAAAAATAGTTGCCGCAACAACCGTTAATACTGGTGCGGGCGGACTTAGCATTTTTCCGACAATGCTTATGCAAAACGGCGAAAGCCTTTATAATGAAGAACTAAACAAAACAAATTTAGCATCACCTACATCTGTTAAGACCTTTAAGTTCTGGACCGATTTCTATACAAGATATAAATTAAATCCCGATGCTAACTTCTATCAGAGATTCAGAGTAGGTACAATACCGCTGGGTATTGCTCCTTATACACAATATCTCACCTTTGCGGTGGCTGCTCCCGAAATTGAGGGTAAATGGGCTGTTTATGAAGTGCCCGGAGTTAAAAGAGAAGACGGAACAATCGACCGTTCTGCCGCAGGCTCGGGAACTGGCTGTGCAATAATGAAATCCAGTAAGGATAAGCAGTCGGCTTGGGAATTCTTAAAATGGTGGGTTTCACCTGAAACACAGTATAACTATTCATTTAACTGTGAAGCAGTACTCGGTCAGTCGGGCAGAACAGCTACTGCTACCATTGAAGCACTCAAAAAGCTTTCCTGGGATAAGGAGAGCCTGGACGTAATCTTAAAGCAATGGCAAAACGTCAAGGAAGTAGAAGAAGTACCCGGAAGCTATTATGTATCACGTTCAATTGACCAGGCATTCTGGGCTGTGTATAACGGCGAAGCCACCGAAAAAGAGGCTATAACCGATTGGGGCAGAACTTCGGATAGCGAAATCAAACGTAAAATAGCAGAATATGCCGACAGAGTTTATTAAGGAGGAAGACAAATGGCTAAAAAACAAAAAAAGTCAATATTCAGCGGTAGCCGTTGGCAGCTTTATGTATTGCTTGCTCCTTTTTTAACATTTTTCACGTTGATGATAGTGCTACCCGTACTTTCCTCAATGGTATTAAGTCTGTTTAATTTCGATATGGTATCAGCCCCTCGCTTTGCGGGACTGGATAACTATATCCGTTTGTTCCTACACGACGATATATTCCCGATAGTTTTAAAGAATACAATTCTTTTGGCAATACTTACAGGACCTGCAGGCTTTTTGCTTTCGTTTGTGCTTGCATGGTTTATAAATGAATTCGGCAGAGGACCGAGAACTCTGTTTTCATTTATGTTCTATGCTCCGTCACTTGCAGGTCACGCAGTTTATATCTGGCAAATACTTTTTGCAAGTGATTCCTACGGATATATAAACAGCTTTTTAATGTCTTTGGGAATTACTACTGAGCCAATAGCATGGCTTTCAAATGCTTCGTATATAGTACCGATTGTAGTAGTGGTACAGCTATGGTCAAGTCTTGGTATTTCATTTCTGTCGAATCTTTCGGGTTTGCAGAATATAAATGGTGAGCTTTACGAGGCAGGAGCTATTGACGGTATAAGAAACCGTTGGCAGGAATTGTGGTATATTAC
>JAZQHX010000130.1:0-13493 GCA_045540835.1 Acutalibacteraceae bacterium
TATGTTATTATTTAAATATATTATGCAAATAGTCTACTTATGCTTATTTTACATACACGGAGGAATTAAAAAATGTTTGAATTCGTAGAAGATCAAAACGTAGTACAGATTAAAGTTGTCGGCGTTGGCGGCGGCGGCGGAAACGCTGTTAACCGTATGGTTGATGCCGGCGTTAAGGGTGTTGAATTTGTTGCAATCAACACCGATAAAGCTGCTCTTATCAAGTCAAAGGCAGACGTTAAATTGCAAATCGGCGACAAGACTACTTCAGGTATGGGCGCAGGCGGTAACCCAAATAACGGCCACGCTGCTGCTGAGGAATCACGTGACGAAATAGCTGCTGCTATTCGTGAAGCTGATATGATTTTTATTACCGCAGGTATGGGCGGCGGTACCGGTACAGGTGCAGCTCCCGTTGTAGCAGCTATTGCTAAGGAACTCGGTATTCTTACCGTTGGTATCGTTACAAAGCCTTTCGCTTTTGAGGGCAAAAAGCGTATGACTCAGGCTGAATCAGGCATTGCCGCTTTGCGTGAGCAGGTAGACAGCCTTGTAGTTATCCCCAACGAGCGTCTTAAGTTCGTTTCCGAGCAGAAGATTACCTTTAAGAATGCATTTGACATTGCTGATGATGTTCTTCGTCAGGGCGTTCAGAGCATTTCTGAGCTTATCAATGTTACAGCACTTGTTAACCTTGACTTTGCTGACGTTAAGTCTATTATGGCTGATGCAGGCTATGCACACATGGGTGTTGGTGTTGCTACCGGTCGTGATAAGGCAGAGCAGGCTGCTCGTATGGCTATCAACAGTCCCCTTATCGAGACTTCTATGGACAACGCACGTGGCGTAATCATAAGCATTACCGGTTCGGATGACATTGGACTTGAAGAAGTAGAGCTTGCTTCCTCAATCATTTCCGATATGGCTCACCCCGATGCTACCATTATCTGGGGTGCTCAGCTTGACGATACTCTTGAGGATACTATCCGTGTTACTGTTGTTGCAACAGGTCTTGGTGAGGACGCAAAGGAAGAAACAAACGATTTCGCTTCTTTCCTTAACAACGCTTCTGATGATGAAGACACCTACGGTGACGTAATGAGCTTCTTTAAGAAGGACTAATTCAAATTAACTTTCTTTAGCGCCGTCATTTTAACGTGACGGTGCTTTTGTATATTAAATGGAAATATTTTCATTTGTTTTTTAACGGAGTAGATTAAATGGCAAACGATAAAATAGTTATAAAGGGTGCAAACGAGCACAATTTAAAAAATGTTGATGTAGAGATTCCAAGAGATAAACTTATAGTTTTTACGGGTCTTTCGGGAAGCGGTAAGTCGTCTTTGGCTTTTGATACTATCTATGCTGAGGGGCAGCGCCGTTACGTTGAATCCCTTTCTTCCTATGCACGTCAGTTTTTGGGGCAGATGGAAAAGCCTAATGTTGATACTATTGAGGGACTTTCTCCTGCAATATCTATCGACCAGAAAACTACATCTAAAAACCCACGTTCAACGGTTGGTACGGTTACCGAAATATATGATTATCTGCGACTTTTGTATGCACGTGTGGGCGTTCCGCACTGTCCTGTTTGCGGTAAGGAAATAAGCCAGCAGACCACCGACCAGATTGTAGATACCGTTATGAAGCTTTCGGAAGGCTCTAAAATTCAGGTGCTTTCTCCCGTTGTAAAGGGAAGAAAGGGTGAGCACGTCAAGGAACTTGACGGTGCGAGAAAATCGGGCTATGTCAGGGTCAGAATTGACGGTAATATTTACGATTTGTCCGAGGAAATCAAGCTTGAAAAAAATAAAAAGCATTGGATAGAGGTTGTGGTTGACCGTCTTGTTATAAAGCCTGATATTTTATCAAGACTTACTGACAGTATAGAAACAGCAGTAGCACTGTCAGGCGGACTTGTTGCGATTGATGTTATAGGCGGCGAGGAATTGCAGTTTTCACAAAGCTATGCCTGCGACGAGCACGGAATAAGCATACCCGAACTTACTCCTACAATGTTTTCATTTAACAATCCTTTAGGTGCGTGTCCTACCTGCACTGGTATAGGAATGTTTATGAAAATAGACCCAAGGCTTATATTACACGATGAGGATAAATCTTTGCTTGAAGGCTGTATAAAGGCGGCAGGTTGGGGAGTTAATTCATGGTTCCACCCTGATGCGAGCTCAATTGCAGAGATGTATTATAACGGTCTTGCTGACTATTATAAATTCGACATAAATACCCCTTGGAAGGATTTATCTGACGAGGTTAAAAACGCTGTACTTTACGGCACGGGCGATGTAAAACTCAAGCTTCAGCGTAATACTATGTACGGTGGCGGAACGCATTATGCACCGTTTGAGGGTATTATTAACAACCTTGAACGTAGGTATAAGGATACTACAAGTGAGTATGCACGCGCGGAATATGAAAGCTATATGACCGAAAGTGCCTGCCCCGACTGTAAGGGAGCGAGGTTAAAGCCTGAGTATTTAGCTGTAACCGTAGGCGGTAAGAATATTAAAGAATTCTGCGATATGTCGGTAGTCAGAGAGCTCGAATTTATAGAAACCTTAAAGTTCGGTCAAAGGGATTCTATGATTGCAAAACCGATTTTAAAGGAAATTAAAGAGCGTCTTGCCTTTTTGCAAAGCGTCGGTCTTGAATACCTTGATTTGTCCCGCTCGTCGGGTACACTTTCGGGAGGAGAAAGCCAGCGTATACGTTTGGCTACCCAAATCGGTTCATCACTTATGGGCGTACTTTATATACTCGATGAACCGAGTATAGGTCTGCACCAAAGGGATAATGACCGACTTATAGCCACCCTTAAAAGACTGCGTGATTTAGGAAATACCGTAATTGTGGTAGAGCACGATGAAGATACAATGCGTGCGGCCGACCATGTTGTGGATATTGGTCCGGGGGCTGGTATTCACGGCGGTCACGTGGTATTCTCGGGTGACCTTGACGGTCTTAAAAAATGTGAGGATTCAATTACTTCGGATTACCTTACAGGCAGAAAGAAGATACCCGTTCCCGAAAAGCGCCGTAAAGGCAACGGCAATTTCCTGACCGTTAAGGGTGCGGCAGAAAATAACCTTAAAAATATAAATGTAAAAATTCCGCTTGGCACCTTTACCTGCGTTACGGGTGTTTCAGGTAGCGGTAAATCCTCGTTTGTTAACGATATTTTGTATAAGGTTTTGGCTAACAAGCTTAACCGTGCAAAAACAATTCCGGGTAAATATAAGTCGGTTGAGGGTATAGAAAATCTTGATAAGATAATAAATATCGATCAGGCACCTATCGGCAGAACACCACGTTCTAATCCAGCAACCTATACGGGTGTATTTACCGATATAAGGGAGCTTTTTGCTTCGACTAAGGACGCTAAAATGCACGGATATACCGCAGGAAGATTCTCCTTTAACGTAAAAGGCGGTAGGTGCGAAGCCTGCCAGGGTGACGGTATTTTAAAGATTGAAATGCACTTCCTGCCCGATATTTACGTTCCGTGTGAGGTCTGCGGCGGTACACGCTATAACCGTGAGACATTGAGTGTTAAGTATAAGGGTAAGAGCATTTACGATGTTCTTGAAATGACGGTTGAAGAGGGTATGTATTTCTTTGAAAGTATACCGAAAATTAGCCGAAAGCTTAAAACCCTTTACGATGTAGGACTTGGCTACGTTAAAATCGGTCAGCCTGCAACCACATTGTCGGGCGGTGAAGCTCAGCGTGTCAAGTTAGCGGCAGAGCTGTCAAAGCGCAGTACGGGCAAGACTATTTATATTCTTGACGAGCCTACAACGGGACTTCATACAGCCGATGTTCATAAGCTTACAGAGGTTTTACAGCGTTTCGTTGATGCGGGTAATACTGTGCTTGTGATAGAGCATAATCTTGACGTAATAAAAACAGCCGATTATATTATAGATTTAGGCCCCGAAGGTGGAGACGGCGGCGGTACCGTTGTTGTAGCAGGTACACCTGAAAAGGTATGCGAATGTGAGAAATCCTATACGGGTAAATTTCTTAAAAAGATGCTTGTTTAATTAAGAATTCGGAATGCCAAATTCGGAATTGTTGGTGTGCCGATTTGCGGCACAATTTATAAGAAGTCGGCGTAGCCGACACATTTGATTACGAATTACGAATTCATAATTCCGAATTAAAATTAACACATTATTCACCAATTTAAGGTAAATAAAATATAGAATGTATAAGAGGTGAGAAGGTTTGTTCGGGTATATAAGAATCGAAAAGCCTGAACTTAAGGTAAAGGAATACGAAATGTACAAGGCGGTATATTGTTCGCTTTGTAAAAAGTTGGGTCGTTCTTACGGCTTTTTATCCCGACTTACCTTAAGCTACGATTTCACCTTTTTGGCACTTCTTAATATGGCTTTGGATAATGGTTGCGTAAATGTTGAGCGTAAGCGGTGCGCCTTTAATCCAATGAAAAAATGCAATTACTGCAAGGAAACCAACCTGCTCGATATGCCTTCGGCTGCGGCAATGATAATGCTTTATTATAAATTAAAGGATAATCTTGCAGACGAAAAGGGATTAAAAAAAATAGGATATGCTATATTGAATCCGATTTTCAGCCGACCGAGAAAAAAGGCAAAAAACAAATATCCTGAAATAGAAAATATTATTTCAGAGTATATTGAAAGTCAGACAAGGCTTGAAAAAGAAAACTGCACCGAAATGGATATAGCTTCAAATCCGACCGCCGTAGCACTTGGTAAAATCTTTACTCTTTGCAGTAATGACAGTTTACAAAAGCGTGTGCTCGAACGGCTTGGGTACTGTATGGGTAGATATATTTATCTGCTTGATGCGGCTTGTGACCTTGTAGAGGATATAAAAGACTCGTATAACGTGCTTAAAAACGGCTACACGGGCGAATATGAAGCATATATTAAGGATAGGGTAGAGCCACAGCTTTATTTTTGCATAAATGAAGCCTGCAAAGCCTTTGAGCTTTTGGAAATAAAGAAATTTAAAACTATTTTGGGTAATATAATATATTTGGGACTTGAAGAAACCTTTAAAAGAGAACTGTATATAGTCCGAAAGAATGGAGAAAAAATATGAGAGATCCGTATTCTGTATTAGGCGTTTCTAAAAATGCAAGTGATGATGAAATTAAAAACGCTTACAGAGAGCTTGCACGTAAATATCACCCCGATAATTATACAGACAATCCGCTTTCCGATTTAGCAGGGGAGAAGATGAAGGAAATAAACGAGGCTTATGACGAGATTATGAGCCGCCGTAAGGGTGGAAAAAGCAATAGTTCGGACAGTTATACTTCGGGCAATACGCATAGCTCCTTTCCCGAAGTACGAAGTCTTATAAATCAAAACAGATTGGAAGAGGCTCAGGAAATATTGGACGGTGTACCGCCGCAATCACGTGATGCGGAATGGTATTTCCTTAACGGTACTGTGCTTTACAGACGTGGCTGGTTCGACCAGGCGTATACAAGCTTTGCTTCGGCTACGAGAATGGAGCCGAGTAACCCCGAATACCGTAATGCTTTTACCCGTGCTCAACGTCAGGCAGGCGCACAGTATAATAACCCTTACCGCACCTATGGTAGCGGCGGAATGAGCACCTGCGACTGTTGTTCAAACCTTCTTATTGCTGACTGCTGTTGTGAGTGTATGGGCGGAGATTTAATATCCTGTTGTTAAGTGTGATAATATGAAAAAAACAAAAAGAATGACCTTTGCCGCTATTATGGCGGCTGTGGCGGCGGCTGTAATGCTGGTGTCCTGGTTTCCGTATCTTACCTATGCTATTCCTGCATTAGCCGGTCTGTTTGTAATGGCAACCGTTATAGAAACTAATGTCAAATATGCGATAGGTACTTATTTAGCTTCTGCTTTTCCGGTTTTTTTATGGGCTGAAAAGGAAAGTATGATACTGTATATTATGTTTTTCGGTTATTACCCGATTGTAAAGGCACTTACCGAAAAATTAAGAAAACCCGTACTTGAATGGATAATAAAAATCGGCGTTTTCAATTTGGCGGTTGTATCAGCTTACTTCCTGTTTTCAAAAGCAATCGGATTTTCTTTAAAGGAATTTGAAATAATCGGAAAATACGGTGCATATATTTTCTTGGCTGCCGCAAATGTGGTTTTTGTGCTTTATGATATTGCGGTATCACGTATGGCTATGTTCTATTTTGTAGCAATCAAGCCTAAATTCAAAGGACTTTAATCAAAAATTAAATAACAGATATAAAAAAGTCATCTGCTTGAGCTTTGTCTCAAACAGATGACTTTTAAGTTTATTTCTTTTTATCCTTAATCCAACGGCTGACCTTTTTCTTTTCATACGGGTTGCTTGTCGGGTTAATAAAGGGTGAATAGGGGGCTTTGCAGTTTTCGCAGGTGTCTGTTCCTTCTTTGTTAACGGTGCCGCATTTAACACATTCCCAAGAGCCTCTGGCAGTTTCTCTGACTTCAATACCCTGAACATTAGTCTGATTTTCGGCGGTTGGTTGATTATTACCGTCCTCAATTTTTCTGAGTCGGGATTTTAATTCGTATATTTCATAGTTTAAGCTTTCGATACTTTCAAGATTGTTTATTATTGCGAAAAGCGGGACTAATTCGAGAGGTCCTAACAATAAATACAGTAAGGAATATAACGGAACAGTAAATAACGAGAAAATAAAACCGAAAACTAAAGTTACAATATTTATAATAAGTAATGTATACAATGATTTTTTCATAAAAACACCTCTTTTATTTAAGTGTATCATATTATAGGAAAATTGTAAATATCAACTTTGTGTTTTTGGTGTTTCTATCTCTACAAAGGTAGTATTTGAATACTTTTCCTTAATCTCATCTGAAAATTTGTAATCACATATAATATAATCTATGCTTGAAAGGTCACAAACTATGTGATTCAAGTATATATTCACCTTCTGGTGGTCTCCGAGATAAAAAACTTTATCGGAGTTTTTTATCATTATTCTGTGGAGTGCATTATAGGTGCTGCCGCATGAAATCACTCCGTCATCGGTTATACCTGATGTTGCAAAAAATGCCTTATCTGCATGGTATTTTGCGGCATTTTCGTCGGTATCTGAACCGCCCGTCATCGAAGGAATTTCGACTATTTTACCGCCTAAACAAATACTTTTTATTCCATGCTCACTAAGATACGAAGCGAGCGTTATATTATTTGTTATTACTGTTAAATCGTTTTTTTCGGTGATGTATTGACCGATACACTGTCCGGTTGTTGAACCGTCTATAAAAATAACATCACCGTCATTTATAAATTCTGCCGCTTTTTTGCCTATAAGATTTTTGACAGGACGCATTTTGTGGTAGCGGAAAATAAGCGGAGTACCCTTGCGCTCGATTAGTTCTGCACCGCCGTAATGCCTTCTTATGAGCTTTTGCTTTTGCAAATCGTTTAAATCACGGTTTATAGTTGCAGTACTGTAATGCAATTGCTCGGTTAAATATTTTACCGTAACATATCCTTGCTCCTTTAAAATATCAAGTATTATATCAAGTCGTTTTTTAGCCATTTTTATTACCTCTTTTTGAGAAAAAATGAGAAATTCGCTATTAAGTAGCCACATATTGCAAAAAAATGATAAACCAGTATAATTATAAACGTTGCTAATAATGGTGTCAAGGTCGTGTTATTTATGAAGGATTTAACAAGCGGTAATATTTATAAAAATTTCTTTTTATTCGCTCTGCCGATTGTATTTTCGGGCATTTTATCACAAATGTATTCAACTATAAATATGATAATTGCAGGCAGACTTATAGGTGAGCAGGCTTTAGGCGCTATTGGCGCTACTGCTCCGCTTGCAACCTTTATAAACTCAATTCTGTGGGGATTTGCTACGGGCATCGGTATATATGCGTCGAGCCTGTTTGGAGCTAAAAAATATTACAGATTAAAAAGCGTGGTTTTTAATAATTTCTTATGTCTTGCGGTTGCAATAGTTTTTCTTTCTGTTTTGCTGATAATTTTTAAGGATTACATATACGGCTTTTTAAAAATTGACAAATCCATACTAAAAGATGCCGATACATATTTTGTCATTTGTACTTTAGGTAAGGTATTTATACTAATGCCGGCCGCTTTTGTTTATATAATAACCGGAATGGGAAACAGTTCTTTTCCTTTTAAAATGTCGATACTTTCTTCTGTTCTTAATATCACAGGTAACGTGCTTAGTGTTACAGTGTTTAAAATCGGAGTTCTTGGAATTGCATTATCCAGCGTATTAGCTTCTCTTTTTGTAACCCTTTGCTATAATCACAAGCTGAATAAATATTTTGAATTATTAAGGGTAAAAAAGCGGACTGTCAGATTCAGCTTTAAAATAATCAGGGAGACCTTTCAGTATTCAATTCCGTCTATGCTTCAACAGTCGATTATGTATTTCTCCTCAATGATTCTTTCACCGATTGTCAACGGTATAAGTGCCTCCGCTACTGCAAGCTATACCGTAGTTTTAAAAATTACAGATTTGAATCAGAATATATATCAGAATTCCGCAAGAACAATAGGTAGCTATACCGCACAGTGCTATGGAGCTAAAAAATACGGAAATCTTGAAAAAGGTTTCTATGTAGGAATAGTGCAGAACATTTTGTTTGTTTTACCGGTTTTGCTTGTATGCATTATTTTCCCGAATTTTGTATGTGGCTTGTTTTTAGACAGTGAAGCTTCGGCTACGGCAGTGAATTATTCTGTTAATTTTCTTAAATTCTGTTTACCGTTTATAATCTTTAATGTTATAAATAATGCCTGTCATCATTTTTTCAGGGGAATAAAGCGTATGACTGCATTGCTGCTTGCAACACTGTGCGGCTCGGTTGCAAGAATAGTTGTAAGCGGTATTTTGGCGCCCGAATATGGGATATACGGTATTTATGTCGGTTGGGTATTTTCTTGGTTTGCAGATGCCGCTTTCGGTTTGATTTACTATTATTTCGGAAAATGGCGAAAGGATTTAAAGGTTTAAAAAATAATTTTGAAAAAATGCTTGACAAACAGATAAAAAGTTGTATAATAATTAAGACAACGAAGTAGAACGTGTTACGTCCTCACCCTCAGCAATTGAGTTAAAGGGTTAATAAAGTTTCTGTTTATTACAGCATCTTTATGTGCGGGCGTATTGCGTCCGCACTTTTTGTTTAGCTGTTTTACAGCTTAGCCTATTTTTTGGAGGTGCGTTAGCATTAGCACAAAAGAACTTGCAGTAAACGAAGAAATTAAATTCAAGGAAGTCCGTACAATTTCAGCCGACGGTGCACAGTTAGGAATAATTCCCGTATCAAAAGCACTTGAAGCCGCTTATGCTGCTGATTTGGACTTGGTTTGTATTTCTCCCAACGCTCAGCCGCCCGTTTGTAAAATAATGGATTACGGTAAATACCGTTTTGAGCAGGCAAAGCGTGAGAAGGAAGCTAAGAAAAATCAGAAGACTTTTGAAATTAAAGAAATTCGTCTGGGACTTAGTATTGATGTTCACGATTTTGAAACCAAGGGCAAGCATGCTATCCGTTTTCTTGAGGACGGCAACAAGGTTAAGGTTTCAATCCGTTTCAGGGGCAGAGAATTGGGACATCCGGAAATCGGCCTTGATACTATGAAACGTTTTGCGGAATACTGCCAGGACTATGCTTCGGTTGAAAAACCGGCTAAGATGGAGGGACGTAATATGCTTATGTTCCTTGCCCCAAAGACAGGCAAGTAATTATAAATAGGATAACCTATTTAAAATGAATATTATTAGGGAGGACTTAAAATGCCTAAGATTAAAACACACAGTGGCGCAAAGAAACGCTTTAAGCTCACAAAAACCGGCAAGGTTAAGCGTGCTCATGCTTTCAAGTCACACATCCTTAACAAGAAGACAACCAAGCGTAAGAGAAACCTTCGCAAGACCGTTACCGCTGATGTAACAAATGTTGCTAAGGTAAAGAAAATGATTCCTTACAAATAAGGAAAACTAAATGTGGAGGTAATAAGTAATGGCACGTGTTAAAGGTGCGTTAGCAACACGCAAAAGAAGAAAAAAGATTTTAAAGCTTGCTAAAGGCTATTTCGGAGCTAAATCCAAGCTCTTTAAAACCGCTAAAGAAGCTGTTATGAAATCCGGCAACTACGCTTATATCGGTCGTAGACTTAAGAAGCGTGATTTCCGCCGTCTCTGGATAACCAGAATTTCTGCAGCTGCAAAGATGAACGATATGAACTATTCTACATTCATCAACGGTCTTAACAAGGCTGGTATTACAATTAACCGTAAAATGCTCGCTGACTTAGCAGTTAACGATGCTGACGGTTTTGCTACCTTAGTAAAGGCTGCTAAGAAGGCACTCGAAAAATAATTTTTCTCGCCCGAGTATACCCTCGGGCGACTTTTTCATTTTTTGTGAAGGGAGATTTTTGTCGAAAATGCAAAATTTTACCGTAATTACAAGCCGTGAAAATTCACTTATCAAGCTTGTTTGTTCCTTGCAAAGCTCCTCAAAAGCGAGAAGGGAAAATAACCTTTTTGTAATAGAAGGATTGCGGATTGTAAGGGATGCTTATGATAATTCAATCAGGTTTGATAAGTTAATTGTCTCGGAAGGTGCAATGGAAAAATTCCCCCGTGATATTGCGGATTTCGCTTCGGTTTCCGACCAATGTTACCGCTTGCCGGACAGTCTTTTTAAGAAAATAAGCGATACGGTATCACCTCAAGGAATAATTGCATTGTCAAAAATTCCCGAGAGTAATGCCGAAAAAATTGATTTGTCAGGAAGATATGTAGCACTCGAAAATGTCGCTGACCCCTCTAATCTGGGTGCGATTTCGAGGACAAGTGAAGCACTCGGTGTAACGGGTATTATTCTGAATAACGGGGGCTGTGACCCGTATTCTCCTAAAGCATTAAGAGCATCAATGGGTACACTTCTGAGAATGCCGATTATTATTCTTGATAATTTCTATGAACAACTTTGTAAATCAGGACTTAAAACCTATTCCTGCGTGGTTGACAGTGATGCTGTACCGCTGGGAAGTATAGATTTTTGTAACGGAACAGCAGTGATAATCGGTAATGAGGCAAACGGAATTACCGATGAAACAAAGAATGCGAGTAACACAAGAGTTACAATTCCTATGTCGGGCAGAGCAGAATCTTTGAATGCGGCTGTGGCGGCGGCTATTTCTATCTGGGAAATGATGAAAAATGCTTGAATATTATATCTGGCTTCAATTATGCTTAGGGGCAGGCAGCAGAAAAGTAAAGGAAATTATTTCTTACTATAAAACACCCGAAAAGGTTTTTAAGTCTGATAATAAATCCCGTATGGCATCAAGGCTTTTTACTAAAGCACAGCTTGAACGAATGGACAAAATACCGCTTAGTAAAGCTTTGGGAGTTTTGGCTTGCTGTAAGGAGAACAATATAGGCGCTATTACTATTGACAGTAAACGTTACCCTTACTGCCTTAAGGTGATAGATAATCCGCCATTGATTTTGTACTATAAGGGCAAATTCCCCGATTTTGATAATACACCTGCAGTATGTATTGTAGGACCTCGAAAGGTGAGCGAATTCGGCAAAAGGGCGGCTTATTCTTTGGGGTACAGGCTTTCAAAATCAGGTATTACGGTGGTAAGCGGAGGAGCGTTGGGCTCTGACACCTATGCTCACGCAGGAACGCTTAAAGCGGGAGCTAAAACCATTCTTGTTATGGGTTGCGGAATACTTCACGATTATTTGCCTGAGAATAAAAAGCTGCGTGAAGCGGTTTGCGAAAACGGCTGTATTATAAGCGAACACCCACCAAAATTCCCCGTTACAAAAGGTGCTTTTCCTACAAGAAACCGTATTATGGCGGCATTGTCCTTAGGTACGGTGGTGGTAGAAGCAGGAGAGCGAAGCCGCGCTTTGATTACAGCACGCTATGCTTGTGAGCAGGGTAGAGATGTGTTCGTAATTCCGGGTGAGCCTGATAAGAAAGAATATAAAGGCTCAAACGCACTACTCAGAGACGGTGCAAAGCCACTTTTGGATACTTCTGATATTTTTAATGAATATATTATACGTTTTCCTGATAAAATCAATATAGAAACTGCTTTCAATGGACCTATAATCACCCCAAAAAAGCCAAAGGAAAATATAAATGATATAAAAAAAGAAAAAAATTTAAATATTTCCCTTTCAAAAGAAGCGAAAATGGTGTATAATAATTTGAATAAACAAAAATTTCTGCCTGAGGATTTAGCAGATACGGGTTTGAGCTCGGGTGAATTGCTTTCAGCGCTTACAGAGCTTGAAATGGAATTTATAATAAAGGCACTTCCCGGCGGAATGTATGAAATATGTAAATGAGTTTGATATTTTAAAGGAGGAACATAATGTCCAAGCTGTTAATAATTGAGTCTCCTAATAAAATTAAGAGTATAAAAAAGTATTTGGGTTCAGGTTATGAGGTTATGGCTACAAAGGGTCATATCCGTGATTTGCCTAAGTCTAAACTGGGTGTTGATACGGAGAATGATTTTAAACCGCAGTATATAAATATGGCGGATAAAAAGGATGTAATCAAAGCCTTAAAGGAAGCCGCCGCAAACAGCGATTCGGTTTACCTTGCTACCGACCCTGATAGAGAGGGAGAGGCTATTTCCTGGCACTTGGCTCAGATTTTAGCCCTTAATATGAATGATGCAAACCGTGTTACCTTTAACGAAATTACCAAAACGGGTGTTACGGCAGGCATTAAAAATCCAAGAAAGTTAAATTTAGACCTTGTAGATGCACAGCAGGCAAGACGTGTGCTTGACCGAATTGTGGGATATAAGCTAAGCCCATTCCTTTGGAAAAAGGTTAAAGGGGGACTGTCGGCAGGACGAGTGCAGACAGTAGCATTAAGGCTTATAGTTGAACGTGAGCGTGAAATTGAAAAATTCAAGGAAGAAGAATACTGGACAATTGATGCTAAACTACTGTCAAGCAGAAAGACATTTAGTGCTAAGCTTTTTGCTGATTCAAAGGGTAATAAGCTTGAAACATTGGAAAACGGTGAAATAGCGCAGGGCATAGTTGATACCCTTAACGATGCCGAGTATTCTGTAAGTGAAATCAAAAAGGGCAGACGTAACCGCCAGCCCGCACCTCCGTTTATTACATCTACTATGCAGCAGGAGGCTTCACGTAAGCTTAACTTTACGGGTCAGAAAACTATGCGTATAGCACAGCAGTTGTATGAAGGAATCGAAATTCCCGGTGTTGGTGCTACGGGTCTTATAACCTATATGCGTACCGATTCACTTCGTATTTCGGAAGAGGCAAGAGCGGCGGCAAACAGCTTTATTGCAAAGCAGTACGGTGAAAAGTATCTGCCGACCACACCTCGTTATTTTAAATCTAAAAACAGTGCGCAGGACGCTCACGAGGCAATTCGTCCTACTGATATAAATTTAAC
>JAZQHX010000131.1:0-5269 GCA_045540835.1 Acutalibacteraceae bacterium
GATTAAAATCGGGTCTTCTATACTTAATTTATCGATAAATTTTAAAACCAAATTGCAGTAATCATCAAGTGTCCAGGGCATTTTCATTGTATCAGAATTGCCGCAACCGGGGAAATTAAGGGCAATTACTCTGCAACGATCTTTAAGGGTGTTTATAATTCCTTTATAAAATTCAAACGACGACCCCCACCCGTGCAACAGCAGCACCGCCTGACCCGAACCTTCTTCGGTATATTCAATATTTAATCCGTCAATATTAACAGTCATAACTAACGTTTCCTTACAAATAAATATATTCAAATGTATTATACCAAATTTTAACTTAAAAAAGAAGTCCTTTTTTAGCAAACAGTTAAAAAAATTATGTTTTATAACAAAAATAATATATTTTCCTTTACTTGATGGGATAAATATGGTAAAATCTAATAAAATAAGGGGGAATTATTTTGAAAATTGACATTGAAACTTTCAAATCTTATGAGGAAACTGTACATAAGTATTCAGAGAAAACAAAGCGCATTCGTTTAATTAACAATATTTCTGCTCCATTATGTAATTTACTTTTTTCTTTATTGCTTTTACCCGGCGTTTACGGTGGAATCAGACTGATCGCTACAAAAGGTCAGGTAAAAATTTTAAAAACCTTTAGCCCGTTGTTTGATATATGGAGGAAATATCTTCTTTTTATAAACGGGAATAAATTGCCAGTCTGGTTAGCTTTCGTTATTTGTTTTTTATCGGCTATAATCATTACTGTTTTGGTTAAAGCGGTGATTATAGGTTGTGTAAATCTATTTTATAAGAAAACTAATTTTGTTAATTTGGAGGGTGAAGAGAAATCCCGTGTCAGCAGTTTACTTCAAAAAGCAAGGACGGCTTATTCTTCACCAACAAAAGCAAAAGTCAGCTTAAATATAACTTCCTTTATTGTATTTTTAGGACTTGGTATTTATGTTTATGTAAAACTGCTTAAAAATACTAAGAAATTTAATGTTGAAAAAAACTTGTTTGACGCAATATTTAAAGTTTTGCCTGTATTTATAGTTGGAATTATTGCTTATTTATTAGGTAAAAAAATCTATAACCTTATTACCTCAAAGTTTTTGAAGTTAGAATCGATATATGGCGTAATCCTGAAGCTCGAATCGGCTGAAAAAAGTATTAAAGCTGATGAGAAAAAAGCGGCTGAGATAGCGAAAAAACGTGAAAGAGAAGAAATTAAGAGGAAAATTGCCAAAGAAAAAGAAAAACGTGAAAAACAGGTTGCAAAGGAAAAATTAGAGCGTGCAGAAAAAATATATGCCGAGGCTATTGCACAAGAGCCAAACGATTATAAAAAAATTAAAGAAGCGGCTGATTTAGGTCATCCGAAGGCTTGCAGTATAATCGGTTTAGACTTGATTGAAAAATGGTCTTCCGATTTAATTACCAAAAGTGAAAAGGGTAGTATTATAAGACAAGCACGTGATTATTTAGAAAAAGCAAAGAACGTTAGCACTGATTGCGAATTTCTTTGGTTGTTCTGCCGTGTTAACATAGAAAAGAATTCGTCATCGGATTGGCATAAAATACTTAACAATTTACGTGGAATAAAGGAAAGCGGAAATCTTTCCGAAGAGTATATAGATACTTGTGACCGTACAATTAAATCTGTTGTCGAAGCAATAGATACTTTAGCGGATTCAAGCAAGGAGAATAACAGCAATAATTCCAAAAACAGCAATAAAGAGCCGGTTGTCAAGAGGAAGTACTGTGCTTTTTGTAACGCCGGTATTTGTACGAGACATTCCACTTCTTACTATATGGCACATTGTAACTATATGTCTGACCCGGGTCAGTGTTCAACTGCACTTTTGGATAAGGGTTTAAGATTTGAATTTGAATAATTTTAATAATGAATTTATGAAATTGCAGGACGGTTTATAACTGTCCTGTAATTTTTTAAAAAAAGTATTTGACTTTTCCTGACCTTTTGTGTATAATGAAAGTCAGGAAAGGTCAAAAGAGGTGTAAAACTATGAGAATGAGTGATTTAATTACTAAAGAAATAATAAGAATGTTGAATGAATCAAGCGAAAATGTCGCAGAAATACAAAGAAATGAGTTTGCAGGGCTTATAGGCTGTGCACCAAGCCAGATAAATTATGTTTTGTCGTCTCGGTTTACTCCTGAGCACGGTTATATTATTGAAAGCCGACGTGGTGGCGGAGGATATATCCGAATAAAACGTGTAGTTCTTAATCAAACATCGGCTTTTATGCATATAATTAACTCAATAGGTATAAGAATTGACAGTATGACAACCAGAATAGTTATAGAAAACTGCCTTGAAGCGGGGCTGATTTCACGTGATACTGCAAAGCTTATAGCGGCGGCTGTTGGAGAGAGCGTAATGCAAAATATTCCGCCACAGTATAAAGATGTTTTGCGTGCGGCAATATTAAAACAGATGCTTTTAACTTTGATTTAGAAAGGAACTTGTAATATGAAATGCGAAAAATGCGGATTGAATGAAGCTACAACCCATATCCGTTCGGTAGTTAACGGAGTTGTAAGAGAACATAATTTATGCAACAGCTGTGCCGCACAGAGCGGTTATAAAGGTGGTACACATAATTCGTTAGCCGGAATGTTGGCTTCTATGTTCGGTGAATTTTTGAATACGGGCGTGCCTGCAAGTAGTGTCAAATGTCCCGTATGCGGTGCTACATTTTCCGATATTGCAAAGACTGGCAAGGTTGGCTGTGCAGAGTGTTATAAGACCTTTGAAAGCGATTTGCTACCTTATTTGAAAAGGGTACACGGCAGTACAAAGCACGTTGGTGTTGTTCCTAATAAATCGCCAATTATGGTGGTAGACAACAGCGAAAGTGTTGAAGCCCTGCGGATTAAGCTCGCACGCTTAGTAAGTGAAGAAAAATATGAAGAAGCGGCTGTTATAAGAGATAAAATAAAGGAACTGGAGGGTAAGAATAATGAGTAGTTGGTATAAAGCAGATAACAAAACGAGCGATATTGTTGTAAGCACACGAATACGTCTTGCCCGAAATCTTGAAGGCTTGCCTTTTCCTTCAAGAATGACTATAGAGCAAAGGCAGGAGTTAAAGGATAGGGTTAAAAAGGCAATTGCTGAAAGCAATACGCCTTATGCTAATACACTTAAATTCATTGATATGGCTGATATTCCCGAAAACGAGATTTACGCAATGGTCGAAAGACATACAATAAGTCCCGAATTTGCCAAAAACCGTGACGGCGGAGCAATAATAATTTCCGACGATGAAAGCATAAGCATTATGTTAGGTGAGGAAGATCACGTAAGAATTCAGGTTATTATGGGCGGATTCTGCCTTGAGGAGGCATATAATATTGCCGAAAGACTTGACAGTATGCTGTACGCTTGCTTACACTTTGCTTTTGACAGTAACTTAGGTTTCTTAACCGAATGTCCTACTAATCTTGGTACGGGGCTCAGAGCATCGGTTATGTTGCATTTGCCCGTAAGTGAAAGCGCAGGCGAAATTCCTACTTTGAGTGAGGCGGTAAGTAAAATCGGTTTTACTGTAAGAGGTATATACGGCGAAGGCTCAAAATCGGCAGCATCACTTTATCAGCTTTCTAATCAGGTGACCTTAGGACTGAGTGAGTCAAATGCAATTGAGAATCTTAAAATTATTGCATCACAGATTATAGAAAAGGAACAGAATTCCAGAAATAATCTTGATAGAATCAAGCTTGAGGATACCGTTTACCGTGCTCTCGGTACACTTAAATACTGCAGAACATTAACAACAAAAGAAATGATGACCTTGATTTCAAGGATTAAATTGGGTATCAGTATGGGTATACTTAATATTGAAAGTAAACCTATGGAATTGTTTGTTGAAAATCAGCCACATTCTATAATGAAAAAATACGGGGATATTTCACCTGAGGAAAGAGATATTCAAAGAGCGGTAAATATAAGAGATACATTGAATCAGGAGGTAATTTAATGAAATATAATTTCAGCGGTTTTACCGCTAAAGCTAACGAAGCTTTGAATTCTGCAATTTATAATGCCGAAAAATTCGGTCATACCTATGTCGGAAGTGAACATTTGCTTTTGGGACTCGTATCCATTGGAAGCGGTGTTGCGTATGCTGTGCTTAATAAAAAAGGCGTTACAACCGAAAAAATTGAGGAGCTTATGAGTAGCCAGATAGGCTTCGGTACTCCTACTAAACTTTCGCCCGACTACTTTACTCCGAGAGCTAAGCGTGTTGTTGAAAATGCTATGAGCTCGGCTAATAATTTAGGTAAAAAATATGTCGGAACGGAGCACCTGCTTATAGGCGTTTTAAGTGACGGCGATAATTATGCGATTAGATTTTTGAATACTTTAGGTGTAGATGTTGCTGCTGTTACAAGTGAAGCCTTGTCGGCTTCGGGAATAGATCCTAAGGATTTAGCCGATAACTCTACCGCAGGCAATCCTAAGAACAAAGGCACAAAGACGGGTAATCTCGAAAAATTCGGAATTGACCTTACTAATGAGGCTAAAAAAGGAAAGCTTGACCCCGTAATCGGCAGAGAAAACGAAATCGAACGTGTTATACAGATACTTTGTAGGCGCACTAAAAACAACCCTTGCCTGATTGGTGAACCGGGTGTCGGAAAAACCGCCGTAATTGAGGGATTGGCGCAGAAAATCGCAAGTGGTGACGTGCCCGATATTCTCGAAAACAAGCGTCTTTTTACGCTTAATCTTACCGGTATGGTAGCCGGCACTAAATATCGAGGCGATTTTGAAGAAAGAATCAAGTCGGTAATTGATGAAGTAATAAATTCCAAGGATGTTATACTCTTTATTGATGAGGTTCACACAATAATCGGTGCGGGTTCTGCAGAGGGTTCAACAGATGCCGCTAATATTTTAAAGCCTTCGTTGGCACGTGGTGAATTCCAGCTTATAGGTGCTACTACGATAAATGAATACAGAAAAAATATCGAAAAGGATTCAGCGCTTGAACGCCGTTTCCAACCTGTGAATGTTGGTGAGCCGACAGAAGAAGATGCCGAAAAAATCCTAATAGGTCTCAGAGATAAATATGAAGCGCATCACAAAGTCAAGATTACCGATGAGGCTATTAAGTCGGCGGTTAAGCTGTCCTCACGTTATATCACAGACCGTTTTTTGCCTGATAAGGCAATTGACCTTATTGACGAGGCGGCTTCCAAGGTCAGACTTAAAAGTGCCGCAGCACCTTCCGACCTTAAAGATCTGGAG
>JAZQHX010000132.1:0-3424 GCA_045540835.1 Acutalibacteraceae bacterium
TACACAGTTCTGGAATCAGGGTAGAACTCAGGAAATTAAAGAGCGTGTGCTTCATCTGTAAAATTTGAATTATGGAGCGCCTGTTTTGGCGCTCTGTTTTTTGCAAAGGATATTTATTTATGAATTATGCTGTTATCAAAAAATTTGATATTGCAAACGGACCGGGGGTCAGGGTATCACTATTTGTAAGCGGTTGCAGACATTATTGTAAAAACTGTTTTAATAGAGAAGCCTGGGATTTTTCATACGGTAAGCCCTTTACTGACGATACTGCCGACGAAATTATTAAAGCGTTATCTCCACAGCATATTACAGGTTTTTCGCTTTTAGGCGGTGAACCGTTTGAACCCGAAAATCAGCTTGAGCTTGTAAAACTCTTAAAACGTATCAAAGAAAAAATGCCTGATAAGGATATTTGGTGCTATACGGGATTTTTGTTTGACGAACAGTTGCTTTCGGGGAATGTGGGAGAACACGCAAAGGATATGCTCCAAAATATTGATGTTTTGGTGGACGGAAAATTTGTAGAGGAACTAAAAACTCCCGACCTATTGTTCAGAGGCTCAAGTAACCAACGAATTATTGATGTGAAAAAATCCTTGGAGACCAACGAGGTTATATGGCTTGACGGTGTATGGCAAAGACGTATGGGCTCGGGAAATATTTACGAATAGAGGTATACTTATGATAAAGGTTAATTTTAAGAAATTAAATGAAAAGGCAATTACCCCGACTTATGGTACACAGTTTTCTGCAGGTGCAGATTTATACGCTTGCGAAGGCGGTGAGGTTACTATAAAAGCAGGGGAAACCAAGCTTATTCATACCGGTCTTTCTTTGGAAATTCCCGAGGGGTATGCCGGTCTTATATATGCGAGAAGCGGTATTGCCACAAAGCGTGGCTTAGCCCCCGCTAATAAAGTTGGCGTTATTGACAGCGATTATAGGGGCGAAATTATGGTATCACTTTATAATCATTCTGGAGTTACTCAGACTATTGCTGACGGCGAAAGGGTAGCACAGCTTGTAATAACACCCTTTTTGAAGGTTGAATATACCGAAACTGATACCTTGTCAGACACCGCAAGAGGCGAGGGCGGCTTTGGCTCAACCGGTAAAAAATGAACGATAAAGTAATAATAGCGGTTGTTACGGTTGTCTTTTTGGCAATATCAATTTATGCTTTAATCAAATTAGTTACTACTACGGTTAAGGAAAGAAAGAAACAGTTAGCCGAGCTTTTAAAAGATGATGAATGCGAAACCGTCACTATCGGAGCTAAGGTTATTTCAAAATTTACCTACATTGATTACCATGGTATTAAAATGCCTGAACACAATATTGTATATAAAGTTGCATTTTTGACCGATAATGGTGATAATGTTGAATTTGTGGTTGACAAGACAATTTTTGATAATGTACCGGAATACGATACGGGCACACTTGTGACCGTTAATGGAGATTTTTTCGATTTCGGCAAGGGCGAAATAGTTGAATAAAGATAAAAAACTACCTTAAATTTTGAGGTAGTTTTTTATTGCTTTTTAAATGATTCGCATTATATTGTTTTAAGAGTAAAAAAGTGTTGAAAAATATATTAAAAAATGGTATTATAAATTGAATAATTATTTTTTAGTGCTAAAGGCGGTGAAGTATAAATGGGTTATAAAAAATGGCAGGTTTCCGAATTTGATAAAAACCTTGCTAAGGAATTGGCGGCCGAATGTGAAGTTGACCCGATAGTTGCCCTTATTGCTTCATCACGTGGATATACTGACCCTTATGATTTGGAACAGTTTTTGTCCGACGAGCCTATGTTTACTGACCCCAGAGAGTGCGCCGATATATTTATTGCCGCAGATGTTATAAACGCTGCAATAGAGAATAAAAGCAAAATAGCGGTTTACGGTGACTATGACAGTGACGGAATTACCGCTACTTCAATTTTTTATACCTATCTTAAAAGCCGAAATGCTGACTGTATGTATTATATACCAGACCGCTTTACCGAGGGTTACGGTATGAACGAAAATGCCGTAAAAAAACTTTGTGATAGCGGTGTTAAGCTTATTGTAACGGTTGATAACGGAATTAACTGTCATAAGGAAATTGAGCTTGCTAACAGTCTCGGATTAGAGGTTGTTGTAACCGACCACCATTTACCGGGTGAAACTTTGCCGAATGCCGCCGCAGTTGTTAATCCTCACAGAAAGGATTGTCCGTCCGAATTCAAGTCGATTTGCGGAGCGCAGGTAGCTTTTCGTGTTATTTGCGTTATGGAAAATTTAGAGCCTGAGGAGCTGTTACCGCAGTTTGCCGACTTATTATCGGTGGCGGTTATTGCAGATATTATGCCCTTAAAGGGTGAAAACCGCTCAATAGTTAAATACGGTATCGAAAAGATTAAGAATAATCCTAATATTGGTATTAAAGCGCTTTTGAACGTTTCAGCCGTTGAGCAAGAGACGGTTAATTCCTCTAAAATTGCCTTTACTGTGTCACCACGCATAAATGCTGCAGGACGAATGGGTGATGCAAGCAGAAGTGTTGAATTACTTTGCGCTGACAATATTATGACCGCTTTGGGTCTTGCAAATGAGATTGATAATGATAACACACTCCGCCAAAAAACCGAAAAACAGATTATAGAGGAAGCCGTAGCTATAATAGAAGAACAGAAGCTGTGTTTTAATCGGGTAATTGTAGCTGTTGGTAAGGATTGGCACCACGGAGTAATTGGTATTGTAGCCGCACGCCTTACCGAAAAGTACGGTTGTCCTACAATTTTATTTTCAGATGACGGCGAGTTTGCAGTAGGCTCGGGCAGAAGTATAGAAGGCTTTTCGCTTTTTGATGCAATAAATTCTTGTCGTGACTTAACCGTAAAATTCGGCGGTCACGAATCTGCCGCAGGTCTTACTGTAAGGACTGAGAATATTGACGAGCTAAGACAGAGAATAAATTCATATGCCGATGGAATAAACCGTGTAGCACCCGTACTTCATCTTGACTGCAAGCTAAAGCCTGCAGCACTCAATTTGGATTTAGTATATGCAATAGAACGTTTAGAACCGTTTGGCACAGAAAATAAAGCACCTGTCTTTGGAATATACGGCGCTACCTTGCAAAGAATTACGCCTATTGGAAATAATAAACATTTGAGATTGTTAGTGTCTAAGGATACTACAACCGTACAGTGCCTTTTATTTGGTGTAACCCCTGATGCTTTTTGCTTCAAAATCGGAGATGTGCTGGATTTAGCCGTCACGGTTGACAAGAATCACTATAAAGGTGAATATAATATTTCTGTGCAGGTTAAGGCTCTGCGCCTGGGCGGTACAGATGATGATAGGCTATTTAATGAGCTATGGCTTTATAATGATTGGCTTGCAGGAAAAGAGGTTGATTATACTTCACTTTTACC
>JAZQHX010000133.1:0-6608 GCA_045540835.1 Acutalibacteraceae bacterium
TGGGGTGGAAGATGGGACTCGAACCCACGGTCTCCAGTGCCACAAACTGGCGCTTTAACCAACTAAGCTACATCCACCATAGTGCGAGAATGATTATATCATTTTGAAACTGTTTTGTCAACAAAAATTTTAAAAAACTTAATATTTTTTAAAAAAACTAAAGTTTAAAGTCCTCAGCAGAGTAATTATCTGCCAGTTTTACCTTATTAGGCTCACGTTTTAACGGGTCATATTTATAATGTCGGCAGGAATCCCTGAATTCGGTTATGCCTTTTTTTCGGCACAAAATTTCCTTTGTGTATGATGAGCGACTGCCGTGTACGCAGTATTCGCAGGATTTCGGTAAACTTTTATTAAATGCCTTTTCCATAGTTTTTTACAAGTCCTTTTTATTTATTAAAATAATCATATCACATCTTCAATGAATTTACCAGTATGTTTTTTAGCAAAAAGCGAAATAAGGAATAAAAGCATCATTATGATAAGCGAAACCGAAAGTGCGGGGGTTGAATAAAATGCCGAGGCGGAAAAGGCAACATTGTTTGAAACGCAGTATAAACTCACACCGAAAATGCGCATTGTCAGTGCAGATAAAAGGCAACTTAAAATACCGTGAAGTATTCTGAAAAATGCAAAAGAGAAAAAACGTATTTTTATATTTTTGGTTAAGGCTGATATTTGACACCACACACAAATACCCGAAAATCCCAAAAGGAAGGAAATTAAATATATATTATTGGTTTTGGGTATTGCGTTGGTGATTTCCAAGATATACGGAAAAGGTTTCAAAATTGGTAAAAAGAGTGAAAAATGCTCTATATATGCGCATATTACCGAAAAAAACAGCACATAGCCGCATATATTCATACATACTTCGGAAGCCGCCGCTACCGATTCTACAAAGCAGTCGGCTAAATTTACAGTATGACTTTTAAAGGAAATAGTATTTTGCTGTTTGTCCCTTAAAACAAAAAGTAAAATAAGTGAAGAAAGTATATGGCAGGCAAGCAGTATATAGCCTGCTTTTTTAGACCCCAATATCCCATTTCCAACAGCCCCGACAATAAACGCAGGTCCCGCATTTATGCAGTAGTTGAGCATTTTTTTGGCTTTTTCGGGTGATATACTTTTGTTTGCCACAGCTTCGTTTAAAAGTTTTGCTCCTATTGGGTAACCGCCTAAAAAGGAAAGCAGAACCAAACAGAATAAATATGAATTAAGTCCGAAAATTTTTCGGGTTATAAAATCAATTTTTTGAAATAGGGAAATAACTCCCGATTTTGTGATAAAAAGCACACAGGCGGTAAAGGGGAAAAGGGAAGGGATAATTACTCTGCCGCAGAGTAAAATTCCGTTTATTGCAGAATTCTTGCATATTTCGGGATTTATGGTTATAAGAACGGCAAGTACCGATAAAATAAAGGCTACCAAAAATAAAGAAGCTTTGTTTTTCATAAATAACACCCGTAATATAATATGTTTGATGAATTATTATAATGATTTTTTCATAAAATTTATCGATTGGAGTGAGCAAATTGGGAAAGCGTCTTAAGATAGAAAAGATAAAGAAAAAAGGAAAATGGAATCTGCTTAAAAGCGGTGACGAAATAATAGACGGTAATCTTTTAAAGGGGGCGCACACCGAAATTTTCGGTGACGGTAAAATTACGGTTGACGGTTGTATGGGTGTCTGCGAATACCGTGACACCTATTTGAAAATAAAGCTCAGCAAAGGAGCTTTGATAATTTGCGGAGAGGGTTTTGACATTGTTTATTTTGAAAACCGACTAATAACGGTAAAGGGTAAAATTTCTTCCTTGGAGTTCAGCGTATGATATTATTTTACAGATATTTTTTAGGTTATCTTAAGGTCAGCTTTTACGGAGAATTTCCCGAAAAAATTTTAAATTTTTGTGCCGATACAGGTCTGACCTTCTGGGGAGCAAAATCGGATAAAAAGGGTATAACGGTTTTTATATCGATTAAAGATTTTTATTCACTGCGTCCTATAATAAGGGGTAGCAAGGTAAAGGTTCATATAGAGGAAAAATATGGCTTCCCGTTTGTTTTTTCACGCTATAAAAAAAGATGGGGACTTATTTTCGGCGCAATAATTTTTATGACTTTTTTAGAGATTATGTCGAGCTTTATATGGGTGATTGAAATTAACGGAAACGTTAATGTTAAAAGTGAAGAAATTATCGGAGCATTGAATCAAATGGGAATTTATGAGGGAGTGCCGAGCGGTAATATATCACCTAAAAATGACAGTCAACGTCTGCTTTTAAAGCTGGATAAGCTTGCCTGGGCTTCACTTAATATAGAGGGTTGTCGATTGAGCGTGAATGTTACCGAAATGCAAAAAAAGGAGAATGACAACAATAAGCCTTGCAATCTTAAAGCTGAATTTGACGGCGTGATTAAAAAAATAGATTTAAAATCGGGTAACAGCGTAGTAAAGGTAGGGGACACGGTAAAAAAAGGTGATGTATTGGTATCGGGAATAATTGAAAACGCAGGAGGTACGAGATTTGTTTCTTCCGAAGGAGTAGTAACAGCCGAAATTACACGCACCTTTAAAGTAAGTATGCCTTATACTGAAAATAAGATTATAGAAACGGGCGAAAAAAAGGAACGCAATGTCTTAGAAATTTTCACCCTTAAAATTCCGTTGTTTTTAGGTGATGAAACCGAGCAATGTAACACCTCGTTTTCTGAAAAGCAGTTAAAGCTTTTCGGGGTCGGATTGCCAATCAGAGTTTATAAAAAAGAATACAGGTACACCCAAAAAGCCGAGATTAAAAAGACTGCCGATGAAATAAAATCGGAACTGAATGAAAAAATGGAAAAGCTCTTAAAAAAGGAAACGAATAAAGATTATAAAGTGAAATCTACCGAATTTGCCGAGGACGAAAAGGGAATTACCTTAAAAACGACCGTTGTTTACACAAAAAATATCGCTTATAAGGATTTTTTGTTAATTTCTACTGGAAATTAGGTTTGAGTTGTGGTAAAATATAAAAGAATATAGATATAGGAGACTTTTGTATTGTTTGAGCATACGGTAGACATTGAAAGAATAGAGCAGATAATAAGTTTGTTCGGTAATTTTGATGAAAATATAAAGCGGATTGAAAAACGTTATAGTGTGACCATAACTTCGCACGGAAGTCAGATTAAGGTGAAAGGCGAGCCGGATAGAGTGATGTCGGCTTGCAGGACGATTGAAGGGCTTATTACGATGATAAACAAAGGTGAGCAGATAACCGACCAGAATATTGAATATATGGCTTCCTTAGTAGAGGACGGGAATGATAATAAGATTACAGAGATAACCGATGCTGATTGCATTTGTATAACCTCTAAGGGAAAGCCTGTAAAGCCTAAAACCTTAGGACAGCGTCAGTATGTTGAGAGTATAAAAAACAATACGATTACAATAGGTGTAGGCCCTGCCGGTACGGGTAAGACTTATTTAGCGGTAGCTGAGGCGGTGAGTGCTTTCAGAGCAAAGGAAGTAAACCGTATAATTTTAACACGTCCCGCAGTTGAGGCTGGCGAGAAATTAGGCTTTTTACCGGGAGACCTGCAACAAAAGGTTGACCCGTATTTGCGCCCGCTTTACGATGCGCTTTTTGATATGCTGGGAGCGGAAAACTTTCAGAAATGTCAGGAAAGAGGGGACATTGAGGTAGCACCGCTTGCATATATGCGAGGCAGAACCCTTGATGACAGCTTTATAATTCTTGACGAAGCGCAAAACACCACAAGCGAGCAGATGAAGATGTTCTTGACCCGTTTAGGATTTAATTCCAAAGCGGTAGTTACGGGTGATATTACACAGATAGATCTGCCTGACGGTAAAAAATCAGGATTAAAGGATGCTATAAAAATCCTTAAAAATATTGATGACATTGCTATTTCCAGACTGACAGGTAAGGACGTTGTACGTCACAGACTTGTTCAGGAAATAATAAAAGCTTATGAAAGAGGAGCAGAAAGAAATGAGCGTAAAGGTTAATATTTCGGTAAAACAAAAGCATGTTAAATTGCCTGCAGGAACAAAACTTCTTATCCGCAAGTCTTGTGTTGCAACATTGGAGTTTGAAAACTTTGAGGGTCCTGCGGAAATTGATGTTTCTATTGTAAGCGATGAAACCATAAAAGAGATGAACTTACAGTTCAGAAATATAGATTCTTCTACCGATGTTTTATCATTCCCCTTAGGAGAAAACGGTGAGTACGATATAAACCCAGAAACAGGAGCTAAGATGTTAGGTGACGTTGTGATTTCTGCCGATACGGCTGTGGCGCAAGCCGAGCTTTACGGTCACGGACTTGAACGTGAAATAGCATTCCTGACCGTTCATTCGGTGCTTCACCTTCTGGGCTACGACCACGTGAACGGCGGACTTGAAAAAACTGTTATGAGGGAGAAGGAAGAGGCAGTTCTTGATGCATTGGGACTGGCTGTGAATAAAGTATGAAAGAAAAATCCGCATTTATCACCATTATAGGACGTCCTAATGTGGGTAAGTCCTCCCTTATGAATAAGATGCTCGGTCAAAAGGTGGCTATTGTTTCCAATAAGCCGCAGACCACACGCACCAAAATTATGGGTATACATACGAGTAATGAGACACAGCTTGTGTTTATTGACACCCCCGGTTTTCATAAAGCACGTAATGAGCTTGATAAGAATATGAACAAGGCTGTGGGGGACGGTATGGCAGACGTTGATGCTGCAGTATTGGTTATTGAGGCGGTAACCCGTTTCAAAACCGAGGATAACGCATTACCGCCTGCAGAAGCCGAGCTTATAAAGGAGCTTAAAAAACGCAAATTAAAGGCTGTACTTGTTATAAATAAAATTGATTTGCTTGAGAAGAAGGAAGAGCTGCTTAACATCATAATCCGTTATACATCACAGTTCGATTTTGCGGCAGTAGTACCGCTGTCGGCACGCACGGGTGACGGGGTGGACAGGCTGTTTTCAGAGCTTAACAAATTTGCAAAGCCGTCACCGCACTATTTTGCAGATGATGATGTAACCGACCAGCCCGAAAAGGTTATGGTAGCCGAAATGATACGTGAAAAGCTGCTTCGCACCCTTGATAAAGAGGTGCCGCACGGAATAGCAGTTGACCTTGAGCGTTTTGTTGAAAGGGATACTAAAGGCGGTGAGCCGATTGTTGAGGTTGAAGCTACCATTATTTGTGAAAGAGAATCCCACAAAGGGATTATTATCGGCAAGGGCGGTAGTGTGCTCAAAAAAATAGGTTCTATGGCAAGATATGATATTGAAGAATTTTTCGGAATTAAGGCAAATGTTAAATTATGGGTAAAGGTTAAAGAGGATTGGCGTAACCGTCAGGGTCTTATCCATACCTTTGGACTTGACTGATTTTTCCTTTTATATTTTCCGTTTTTCGCTTTACAATGTTAATGTGGAGGACGATGAAAATGAACAGGGAAAAAAGTTGGCTTAAATTTGTTATCAGCGGTAGGGCTACCGACTATATTGATTACGTTAATAGTTTTAAGGAGACCGAAATCAGTGGCAGAGACAGATGCACGCTTCTCAACCGAGGGACTTGTAATAAAGGAAATGAATGTGGGGGAGAGTGACCGTTTGGTTACTCTCTTTACACGTGATTACGGCATTTTAAAGGCTTTCGCTCCCGGTGCTAAAAGTATAAAATCCAAAAAAGGAGCGGCCACAAGTCTGCTTACATATTCAAATTTCACCTTTATAAAGAAAAAAGATACTCTGCGTATAACCGAGGCATCTCCCATTGCGCTGTTTTTTACTTTGGGAAGTGATTTTGAAGTATTAGCCCTCTCACAGTATTTTTGTGAATTGGCATACGAATTCGGAGAAAACGGTAACCCCAATCCCGAATGCTTAAGACTTTTTTTAAATTCCTTACACTTTTTAAATAAAGAAAAACGCTATCCGCCACTTATTAAGGCTATTACAGAGCTTCGTCTGGCTGTTCTTTCTGGATACAGTCCTAATCTTATAGCCTGCGAAAATTGCGGTAAATTTGAGGACGAAATAATGCGGTTTTGCATTACAGACGGTTCTATTACCTGCAGTGAATGTGAGGGGAAGCCTAATTCTGTAAGTATAGATTTAGGTCTGCTTTCAGCTATGCGGCATATAGTGTATTCCCAGTTTCAAAAGCTTTATTCCTTTACTTTAGGCGAAAAAAGTGCTGACAGGCTTTCGGATATAACCTCTCTTTATATAACAACCCAAACCGACCGAAAATTTGATACACTTGAGTTTTATAACTCAATTAAGGAGTAACTATGCAATATAATATCACAAGATATTTAAAGACATTAGAATTAGATAAAATATTAGATTTATTATCGAATGAAGCTACCTTGAGCGATGCTAAGCAGGCGGCTTTGGAAATAGTTCCCGAAACCGATTCGGATGAAGTAAAGCTGTCCTTAAAAAAGACTGAGGACGCATATCTTTTTATGGCTCGTTATCAAGCCCCGTCCTTTGGAGCGGCGGTTAATGTGGCGTCACCTTTAGCTCGTGCACAATCGGGCGGAGTGCTGTCTATAAGGGAACTTTTAGACGTTGCTGAGAC
>JAZQHX010000134.1:0-8092 GCA_045540835.1 Acutalibacteraceae bacterium
CCGCTTGGCCTCCGACTTATTTTTGGCTTCGGTGGCAATAGGACTGTTCTTTATGTTGCTTATTATATTGATAGTATTTATTTTCGGTATACTCATAACACAGCTCTGGGGCTTTGTTGTTACTATTTTTATGGAAGTAATATACCGCTGATTGAACTTGAAAGGAAAAGATGAGTTTTATGAAAAAAATCAAAAGAATATCTGCATTTCTTATTGGTATTCTTATGTGTATTTCGGCAGCGGGCTGTAAATCAAACAAAGCAAAAGAATATATTATTCCAAATGAACTTTCGGCGGTTGATGCGTCCGTTTTAGCCCAAAATGATAATTATGAGCTTAAATGGGATAATAATGCCGGCTGTGTGATGCTTATTGATAAGAAAGACGGCAGTATATGGTCAACAACTCCTTACGATGCTTATATGGAGCAAAATGATTCAATTGCGCTTAATTCGGCAGTCAGTATAGAGTATTACGACCTGTCCGACTCCTCTATGCAGAGCGATAAATCCTATAACTGCGTAATGGAGGGTAGTGTAAGCTCAAAGAAGATAGACGGCGGAATATGTGTTACATATTATTTCAGTGTTGCCGAGGTTACCATTCCTGTATATTTTACGCTTGAAGAAAACGGAATCAGGGTTGCGGTCAAGGCAAAGGAAATAATCGAGTCGGGAAAAACTAAACTTATATCCGTATCTTTAGCACCGTATCTATGTTCTGCGGCAAATAAGCAGGACGAATCCTCTTATTTGTTGATACCTACGGGCAGTGGAGCGCTTATGTATACGGATGATGAACTTAATAAGTCTTCGAGGGATTATAGCGGTGAGGTTTACGGAACAGATGCTTCAAGAATGAGATTGGATGTAACGGCTAACGAAGAGCATATTACTTTACCTGTTTTTGGTGCAAAAACTGCCGATGACACAGCCCTTTTTGCTGTGATAGAAAGCGGTGCGGAGTCTGTAAGAATAGATGCATCCGCAGGAAGTATGCGTTACGGTTACTCCAATGCTTACGCAACCTTTTATGTAAGAGGCTTTGATGAAATCGAGCAGATTATAGGCTCCTGGCGGGCAGATGCTATGGCTTTGGCAGAAACCTGGTCGAAAACGGCAGAGTATTCAGTTTGTTACTATCCACTGAAAGGCGAAAACTCTAATTATAGCGGTATGGCGAGCTTTTATCGCCATTATCTTGAAGAAAAAGGCTTGCTTAAAAAAAGCGGTCTGGAACAGAAAAAAATGCAGCTCGAAATTGTAGGCGGGGCACTTACAAAAAAATTCTTTTTAGGTATTCCTTATGAATCGGTAGTGCCGCTTACAACACTAAATCAGGCACAGGATATTATAAATGAAATTTCACTCAATACAGACAAGAGTCTTAATGTTTTGCTTAACGGATACGGAAGTGAAGGTGCTGACGTAGGAAAAATAGGCGGTGGCTTTGATTTTTCGTCGGTGCTGGGAAGTAATAAGGAATATTTGGCAATTGATAAGTACTGTAAAAGCAACAGTATAAATTTATTCAACGATTACGAGCTTATTTATTTTAATAAATCCGGTAACGGCTTTACAGAGCTTTTTGATACGGCTAAAACGGCAAATTTACAAAAGGCAAGTATTAGTCCTTTGAAGATAAATATAAGAATGCCTGACGAGGATGCCAGAAAAGCGAGTATGCTGAAACGTAATCTTTTAGAAGATGCTGTAGAAGAGCTTATTGATAATACTGATGGCTTTTCAGGTGTAGGACTCGGAAGCCTTGGATATACTGCTTATTCGGATTATTCGGACGAGAGCAGTTATATGAAGGCAGGCACTGAACTGCAGGTTTCAAAGCTTGTAAATGTTGTTAAAAGAAGCGGAAAGAAGGTTATACTTCGTTCGGCAAATGCATATTGTGCAGGTTTAGCGGACAGTGTATGCGATGTTGCACTCGATAACGGCGGATATAATGCGTTTGACGTAAGCGTTCCGTTTTATCAGATGGTTTATGCGGGAAGTATACCGTTTTACAGTACACCCTTGAATTTTTCATCAGACACAAGGGCGACTTTACTCAAGGCAATAGAATCAGGTGTTGCACCGAATTGGTGTGTTATTAAATCACATAACAGTGAAATCAATTCTGAAAACGGTGAATTCTATTACGCTATGGAATATGACGCTTTGAAGGATGAAATATTAAGTATCGCCAAAGAAACAGAAGATTATTATTCTCAAATAGCAGGCACTTCCATTTTAAAGCACGAATTATTATCACGTGGTATTTCAAAAACAGTCTTTGAAAACGGAGTTACGGTATACGTTAATCATACTTCAAATAAGGTAAATGTGCAGGGCAATACAATTGATTCAAAGTCATATTTAATTGCTTCTTAAAGAAAGGAGAGTGAATCATGAAGAAACGATCACATGGAATAGAATCGATAAAACAAAGGTATGGATATTACTTTGTTGCTCCCTGGCTTTTGGGTCTTGCTATATTCGTAATAAAGCCGCTTGTTATGTCGTTCTATTATTCCTTTACAAATGTTCGTATGGTAGAAGGCGGTATTTCCACAGAATTTGCAGGTTTAAAGTGGATAAAAAACCTGCTCATGGAGGATGCGGACTTTATAGATCAGGCACTGTCATCCTTAACTGATATTTTAACCTCACTGCCGATTATTCTTTCACTCTCTATGATTTTAGCAATAGTGCTTAATCAAAAGTTCAAAGGAAGAATGATAGCCAGAAGTGTATTCTTTTTACCGGTAATAATTGCATCAGGTCCGGTTATGAGTGTTTTGGCTGAATTTACTATGGCAGAAGGGCTTTCAAGCTCTTTCGGCGGTGCAGAATCATCTGCCGCAGCCTATATGCAGGTTATAGATTTTCAGGATATTCTTTATCGATTGGATCTGCCTTCGGGTCTTAATAAATTTGTATCGGGATATTTATCAGATATTTTTAATCTTATATGGAGCTGCGGTATCCAGATATTACTTTTTGTTTCGGGACTTCAGACAATTCCCGCACAACTTTATGAAGTAAGCAAGGTGGAAGGAGCTTCAGTCTGGGAGGAATTCTGGTATATAACCGTACCGATGTTAGGACGTACAATTTTACTTGTTTCCTTTTATACAATGGTAGAGTTGTTTATTGAAAACAGCTCGCTTGTAAGCAGAGCAATAGAACTTATAAGAAAGCAAACCTATGATAAAGGCTCTGCAATGCTATGGATGTATTTTATTCTTGTCGGTATAGTAATGTCTTTGTTGTTGGCAATTTATAACAAGCTTTGCTTGAAACGATGGGAGTCATAGCGGTGGAGGTGTTGGAATGAATTTAATAGAGGTTAAGGCGCAAAAAAAGGCAAGACAGATATTTGTTACAATTTTAAGAGCAGTTTTCCTGATTGCTTTTTCTTACATACTTATCTATCCGCTTGTATATATGATTTCAACAGCACTGAAATCCGTGTCGGATTATTCGGACCCTACGGTTGTGTGGGTGCCAAAATTTGCTACACTTGACAGCTTTGTAAAGGCGTTAAAGGTTACCGATTATTTCGGGAATCTTAAAAATACTGTGTTTTATGAAATAGGAGCCGCTGTTTTAGAGGTTTTTGCCTGCTCGGTATTTGCATACGGATTGGCAAGGTTTAAAATGCGTTTTAAAAATGTAATGATGTTTTTACTTATTGTTACAATTCTTGTGCCCGATATTATGCTTATTGTTCCAAGAATGATGACCTTCAAGGAGCTGGATTTATTCGGAGTGTTGGGTCTGTTCAACAAAATAAGCGGAGTAGATTTAAGACCTAACATAATAGATACACCTTTTGCTTTTTATCTGCCGTCGCTTTTCGGAGTGGGACTTAAGGGCGGATTGATGATTTTTATTTATATGCAGTTTTATAAAGGCTTACCGAATGAACTTGAGGAGGCTGCCTGGATAGACGGGGCGGGTCCATTTAAAACCTTTTTAAAGATTATACTGCCGTCGTCAGGTGTTGCAATACTTACGGTGTTTATATTCTCAATAATATGGCATTGGAACGATTTTCTACTTGCAGTTATGTATACCTATGAAAACCGGACACTTGCCGTAGTTATAAATGATATAAAGCAGTATATGTATCTAGTGCTGCAAATGGACTCTGCAAATATGATAAATTACGGTGTTCCGTTGGCGGCATGTGTACTCTTTATTATTCCGCCACTTGTTGTATATATGATACTTCAACGTAAGTTTATACAAAGTATAGACAGAATAGGAATAGTTGGTTAAATTTAAGCTTCGGCTTTTAAATAAAAAAACAGGAGGAAAAATAATATGAAAAAATCAATTGTCAAAGTAATTTCCGCAATGCTTTCATTGGCTATGACAGTAGGCATTCTGTGCTCTTGCGGAGATAAGCCCAAAACCGATAATACTTCGGATTGGCAAGAGGAAGAGGTAGTTGAGTATGAAGAAATAGTAGAATCTGACGGTAATTCGGTTTCTTCGGGTAATTCGTCAAATAAGAATAATTCATCTGCAGGTTCAAACAGCTCGGATAAGACCAATAACTCTTCTTCAAGCAAGAACAATTCGGGAAGTAATCAAAATTCCAATATTGATGCTTCTTCGGCCGATGGATTCCTGGCTTCCATGCCCAAAAAGCTTAAAGGTACAACCATTAAGTATTTCTATTGGTGGGATCCTAAAACCCAAATGGAAAAGGATGCAATAGCAGCGTTCGAAAAGAAAACAGGTATTACTGTAAAACCCGAGGTCGGCAGCTATAAAACCTTCCAGACCGAATTGGCTGCAAAAATAGCGGCAGGTAATTCACCTGATATTGTTCGTTTGCTTTCTAATGCTATGTATCAGGTTAAGTGTTTACAGCCTATAACCAACAGCGGATATGATTTTTCCGATGATATATGGTGGAAAAAGCTTATGAAGGATTATACCTACAACGGTAAAACCTATGCTGTAAATATAAGACCTAAAGATGCCGCAATACTTGATACATATATGATTTATTATAACAAACGTGCTCTGCGTGCTGCAGATATTCAGGACCCGTATCAGCTTTGGAAAAAGAACCCCAAAAGCTGGACCTGGAGCAAGCTTTGGTCTATGTGTGATGAGTTTGTTAAGGCAAATAATAACAAGTCTGGTTATTATGGAATCTCTTTCCAGTATAACAATGCGTATGTTCGTATGTTCGGCTGTGCTAACTATGATTATAACTCCAAAACGGGCAAGTGGGAGAATTATATGTCAAGCCCTGAGCTTGCAAAGCGTTGGAGTGAATTGATTTCCTATAATACAAAGGGCCTTTCGGCGATAAATCACGATTCAACATCTTTCCAGAGAGCAAAAATTTTGTTTGACGGAGCCGGTCCTTTCGCTTGCAGAGTAGGTGACCAGACACATCAGATTCTTAAAGACAGAGGCGAATTGGGCGTTGTTCCGATACCTACCGATTCACCCTATCAGCTTCTTTATGAATACACTGCATTCGGTATCCCCCAGGGTGCTAAAAATGCACAGGCTGTTCCTTACTATCTGCGTTATGTGCTTGATAAAAACAATTATGACCTTGATAAGATTTATTATGATGCCCAGGCAAAGGAAGTTGTAGAATATACCCTTTCTTTTGCTGATAACAAGTATTTCTTCGGTGAAAACGAAATCTATGATTTACGTCAGGCACTCGTAAACGGTACTGCGGATCAGGTTAAGTCAACATTGGCATCTTACAAGGGAGTTATTCAGGATACTGTAGATTCGTGCAACGAACAGATAAAGTATCTTTCGAAGTAAGACCTTGCGGAGGTAAAAATGAAAAACTCTTTGTTTAAAAGAATTACTCCGTTGTTTTTATGCCTTATATTGTGCGTAAGCACAATGTCGGGCTGCACGAGAATGACGGAAGATGAAATTTATTGGACTTCCCGTTGGGAGGAAGAAAAGGTCTGGGTTGAGTACGATAAAGAAAATGTAGAAAGTACACCGCAGAATGAGCAGACACAGGAAAATGAGAATACGGATAATAGTGATTCTTCTCAAAACGATGTCTCTTCTTCTGATGATGATACTTCTTCAGAGTCTGAAGGCGGCAACGTGGGGCTGGATCTCAACGCAAAGGTAGATTCTGCAGATAAGCCAAAAGTCAATAATACTGCCAATCTTATAAAACCTTTTACTGTTAAAAGTGATAAGCAGGCAGCTGCTCTTCGTAATAATGTACTTAATTCCAAAAGTAAAAAGGTAAATGTTAAGGGTACTGTTTATTACATTTCTTACAGAGGAAATGATGATAATGACGGCAAATCCCCAAAAACACCCTGGAAAACACTTACAAAGCTCTCTTACAGTATGCAAATAGGCGAGGGTGATGCAGTTTTATTTGAACGTGGTGGTGTTTACCGTGGCGGAATTTCTTGCAGAAACGGCGTTTATTACGGAGCATACGGAACAGGTGATAAGCCGGCCATTTACCGTTCTTCTGCTAACTATGCTAAATCGGATTGGATAAAGGATTCGGGTAATATCTGGGTTGCTCCCGGTACGGTTACGGATGCGGGTGTGATTGTGTTTAATCACGGTGAATTAGCAGGCGATAGAAAATTCAGCAAGAATGAGCTTGTGGAAAACGGTGATTATTACAGCGAAGCGGGCGGCAGAGTTCTGCTTTATATGGACAAACAGCCTGCCAAAAAGTTTAAGAGTATAGAAATCGGTGGAGATAGTCACGTTTTCTCTATTCCTGCTAACGGTCACGACATTACCATAGATAATATCACTATGAAATATGGCGGTGCTATGGGTGTTCAGGGTGCTAACGGCTGTAAGAATATTACCGTTACAAACTGCGAAATCGGCTGGATTGGCGGTTCTGTTCTAAATGGATACGGTGACGGTACTGTGCGTTACGGTAACGGAATAGAATTCTGGAATGCGTGTGAGAACATTCACGTAGAAAACAACTGGATTTATCAGATTTACGACTCCGGCTTTACTCATCAGGGTAACGGAGCGGACGGCTTTACGGTTAAAAATGTGCTTTGTACAAAAAATCTGATAGAGTATTGTAATTTCGCTTCTATTGAGTATTGGGCACCTGCTGAGGGTAAGCACAAAATGGTTGATGTAGAATATTCAAATAATATTTTGCGTTTTGCCGGATACGGCTGGGGTTATTACGGTCAGCCTGCGGCACATATTTATTCGACCGATAATTTCAATGAAGCGCACAATTTTATTATTAAGAATAATATTTTAGATACCGCTTTAAACCGTCATACCAGATGTGTTCACCATTCGGGTACACTTCCAAAAATGTCGGGCAATACATTTATCGGTAAAAAAGGCGAAAGACTTGGTTCTATAGGTATTTCTACTACAAGTACAACCTATTTCTTCGATGACAATACACAGTCTGCTATAAGAGCGGACTGGGGCGATGCTACAGCCAAGGTGCTTTTTAATGATTAAGGGGTAAGGAAAAATGGCGATTAAAAGTTTTGATAAACCTACTGTTAGAAATACGGCGGTGCTTTTAAACCCGATTGTTGCCGATAGTGATGCTTTGGCGGATGAATACCGTGAAAGAATCCTTAATTCAAAAAACACGGTTCCCAGTGCTAAAAACATATGGTATGTATCACATAACGGTAACGATTCCAATGACGGAAGTACCGAAAAAACCGCAATAAAAAGCATTAAGGCAATGAAAGAGCTTAATATATCCGAAGGTGATGCCGTTTTGTTTGAACGTGGCGGCGTGTACAGAGGAAATTTTGATGCTGTAAGCGGTGTTTATTACGGTTCGTACGGAAAAGGCGACAAGCCTTGCATATATGTTTCCCAAATGAATTATGCAAAAGCGGAATGGAAGCATATTAGCGGTAATATCTGGAGTGTTGATGCCCCCGATACAAGCGATATAGGAATTGTTGTATTGAATCATGGTGAAAAGGTTGGCTTTAAGAAAAAAACCGTTGATGAACTTAAAAATCACGGCGACTTTTACTATAAGTTTTATCAGGTATTTTTCTATAGCGAAAGCAATCCTTGCGAAAAATGGAACAGCATTGAAATGGGAG
>JAZQHX010000135.1:0-7085 GCA_045540835.1 Acutalibacteraceae bacterium
GTCTGGATTTGGGACTTGAGGTTGAGCAGCAAAAGCCCGAAAAAACCGACGAGGAAAACAATGACGACGAGGAAGAACCCGAGAACGTATTTGACGATAATCTGATTATTTAATAATAATTACTTAAGTTTTTTTCATATACTTTTATTGACAGTAACAAGGCTGATAGGGTAACCTTTCAGCCTTAAATATTGACTGGGGGAGTATATGTGAATTGCAGAATCGCTGATTTACGTAATAAACAGGTTGTATGCCTTAAAAACGGCTGTGTTCTGGGATTTATTACCGATGTTGAGCTAAATACAGAAAGTGGCAGTCTTGAAGCTATTGTTATAGGCGGTAAGCTGCGAGCTATGGGACTTTTTGGTAAGGAAGAGGATATAGTAATTCCTTGGAGAGAAATTGACGTTATTGGCAGGGAAACGGTACTTGTAACAACCGACCCAGCCCCTTATATAAGACTTACAAAATATAAGATTTAGTTAAATTTCGGTTAAATATTGGAGTTTTAAAATGCATAGTTTGATTTCTAAAGATAAAGGATTTTATAAAAATGTAGCAAAAATTGCAATACCGATAGCCCTGCAGGGACTCATCACCACGGGTGTTAATATGATGGACACCATAATGGTTGGTACTGTGGGTGAAACCGAGCTTTCGGCAGTATCGCTTGCAAATCAGTTTATAAATATATTCCATATTTTTTGTATGGGTATTGGTATGGGTGCTTCGGTTCTGGTGGCTCGCTATTACGGAATGAAGGATAATTCTTCACTTAAAAAGACGGTCACAATAATGCTTAGATTATGTCTTTTGATGTCACTTTTATTTTGCGTCGCAACAATAATTCTGCCTAAGCAAATTATGATGATATATACCACAGAAAGCGATATAATAAATTTAGGTATACGGTATTTACGGTGGTCGGTTGTAACCTATTTCTTTTTAGGACTTTCGGTTACCTGCACAATAGTTCTAAGAAATGTTAACCAGGTAAAAATACCGCGTTATACTTCGATTGCGGCATTTTTTGTAAACGTGGGAGCTAACTATGTATTTATTTTCGGAAAATTCGGTGCACCTAAAATGGATGTTGCAGGTGCGGCTTTGGGTACACTTATAGCACGTGTATTCGAGTTTTCTGTAATTTGCGGTTATCTTGTATTTAAGGATAAAGAAATTGCGTATAAAATAAAGGATATTATAATGCCCGTAGGCAAGCTGTGGAGGGAATATATAAGAATAAGCATACCTGTTCTTATAAGTGACGGTATTCTGGCGCTGGGTAATAACTCGGTTGCAATGGTTATAGGCAGACTCGGCAAAACCTTTGTTGCGGCTAATGCGGTTACAACCGTAACCCAACAGCTAAGTTCGGTATTTACTCAAGGCTTCTCGCAAGCGGGGGCTATTGTTACGGGTTATACTTTAGGTGAGGGCGACCGAAAAAAAGCTCACGACCAAGGATATGCATTTTTAGGAATAGGCTTTGTATTTGGTCTTTTTGCAGCGGTTGTTATTATGCTTATAAGCGGTCCTATGATAAATGCCTATAATTTGTCCGAGCAGACACGTGCAATTGCATCGCAGTTAATGCTTTCTATTAGTATTATTATTGTTTTTCAGGCAACTAACAGTATTATGACAAAGGGTGTACTTCGTGGCGGCGGAGATACAAAAATGCTGATGCTAACAGATAATATTTTCCTTTGGATAGCATCTGTGCCTTTAGGAATTCTTGCAGGTCTTGTTTTTCATTTTCCCGCATTCTGGATATATTTTTTCCTTAAAATTGATCAGGTTTTGAAGGCTTTTTGGTGTGTTTTAAGGTTAAGAAGCGGCAAGTGGATTAAAAAAATCCGTAGTGAAAGTGAAATTTAGTGTTAAAATACGGCAAAAAGAAGTTGACTTTTCAACTTCAAAGGGGTATAATGCTAAATGTTGAAGCTGCAACATCTTTGTGATTTTCAGTTTTTTGTAAATATTAAGTTTATGGAATAAAAAATCAAGAGGAGCATTTTTATGAATGATTATGTAATTTTTACCGATTCCGCCTGCGACATTAAGCCTGATGTGCTTAAAAGTTGGGGAGTGCCTTATATAAATTTAAGCTTTAAATTCGAGGACGAGGATAAGGAATATTCCAACGATGGAATGGAAATCACCGAGTTTTATAATAGAATGCGTAACGGTGGTATTGCTAAAACATCGGCTATAAACCCTGAAACTTACATTGGTGTTTTTGAGGAAATTTTAAAGCAGGGTAAGGATATTCTCTGTTTGGCTTTTTCTTCCGGACTTAGCACTACCTGCAATTCAGCAAGAATTGCCGCTGATGAGCTTTTAGAAAAATATACTGAAAGAAAGATAATAGTTGTCGATTCGCTGTCTGCTTCTGCCGGTCAGGGACTTTTACTTTACCTTACTGTTCAAAAGAAAAACGAAGGGTTTAGTATAGAAGAAGCCGCAGAATTTGCTGAGGGTATTAAGCTTAATATCTGTCATTGGTTCAGCGTTGATGATTTGGTATACTTAAAGCGTGGCGGCAGAGTAAGTCCTGCGGTAGCATTCGTGGGAACTGTTCTTGGAATCAAACCGGTGCTTCACGTTGATAACGAGGGTAAGCTTGTAAGTGTTAGTAAGGCAAGAGGAAGAAAAGCGGCACTTAATGCTTTGGTTGATAAATGCGGTGAGTTGGGTGAAGATACGGCTAACGGAACTATCTTTATTTCTCATGCGGACTGTAAAAGTGATGCCGATTATGTAGCTGAGCAGATTGGCGAAAGATTTGGTGGCAAGGTTGATATTATTACTGATGTCGGCGCAGTTATAGGTGCACACTCAGGTCCGGGAACAATAGCGCTTTTCTTTGTAGGAAAAGAAAGATAATAAATATAAAGATTAGTCAAAAATCTCAAAATAATCCTGCAAAAGAATAAATAAAAAAGAATAAATAATAAATTCGGTGTGATGCTTCGCATCACATTATATAGTAGGGGCGGCAATCTGCCGCCCGTTTTTATTTACTGCTATTTTAGCTTTACTAAGGTTAAATATACCTTGACAAAATATAAATAATTGTAATATAATTTTTAGGTATTCAGTTATATTTATATGAAGGAGTTAAAATGAAGCCAACCTTATATATAATAATACCTTGCTATAACGAGGAAGAAGTATTGCCGATAACAGCTCCTCTGTTTTTGAATCAGCTATGTGAAATGCAATCCGAAGGGCTGATTTCAAATGAGAGTAAAATTATGTTTGTTAATGACGGCAGTAATGATAAAACCTGGGATATTATATCAAAACTTTCAAAAGAGAATAATGCTTTTATAGGAATCTCTCAAAGTCGCAACAGAGGGCATCAAAGTACCGTATTAGCAGGGCTTATGGAGGCTAAGGATAAATGTGATATAACAATATCCATTGACTGCGACGGGCAGGACGATATTTCCGCAATGCGGAATATGGTTTGCGAGTACTTAAACGGTGCAGAGGTAGTATACGGTGTGAGAAAAAACCGTAAAAGTGATACATTGTTTAAAAGAGCTACCGCTGAGGGCTTTTATAAATTTATGAAGGCTATGGGTACTGAAATTGTATTTAACCACGCCGATTATAGGCTTATTTCCTCTAAAGTGTTGCAGGAATTTGCAAGCTTTAAAGAGGTCAATCTGTTTCTGCGAGGAATGATACCGCTGGTTGGGTTTAAGTCAACATCGGTTTATTATGACCGAACTGAACGCTTGGCAGGTAAGAGCCACTATCCTTTACGGAAAATGTTAGCCCTTGCTTTTGACGGTATAACCAGCCTTTCGGTAAAGCCGTTAAGACTTATTTCCGCATTAGGACTTATAATGTCGCTTTTAAGCTTTGCAGGCGTTATGTGGGCAGTAATTGCCAGCTTTTTAGGTTACACAGTAGCAGGCTGGGCGAGTACGGTATCGATAGTCTGCTTTATGGGTGGAATACAGCTTGTGTGCTTGGGAGTAATCGGTGAATATATAGGTAAAATCTATATTGAGGTTAAAGGCAGACCGAGGTATATTATAAGTGACAGAACCGAAAATACAGAAGATGAGTAAAAATAAATTAAAACCGCCGATTTTTTGTCGGCGGTTTTAATTTATTTAAGCTTATTTAATTTTGCGGTGTCGGCAATGACGATGAGTTTAGTGCCTTGCTGCAGAAGCTTTTCGGGGTCAATATCAATACAAATATCGTTACCATTCTTTATGGCCACTACGTTTATTGAATATTTTTTTCTTAAATTAAGATTTAAAAGGCTTTTGCCTACCCATTCAGGTCTCAAATCAAGCTCTAAAACCGATACATCGTCAGACAGTTCAATCATATCAACAAAACCCGAGCTTAATAGATTCTTAGCAAGTCTTATTCCGGATTCGCTTTCAGGGAAAACCACCTTGTCAGCTCCCATACGGCTTAAAATCTTTTGATGCATTTCGTTTGCGCATTTTACTATTACGGTTTCTACACCTGCTTCTTTGCAAAGAAGTGTCGCCATAACGCTGGCTTCAAGATTGCTTGCCATTGCAATTATTACAACGTCTATATTGCTGATTCCAAGTTGTTTTATAACCTCGCTGTCGGTAATGTCAGCACATTTTGCAACCGGCAGAAATTCTGCGGTATTATTAACAACCTGGGGGTTAGAATCAATTGCTAGTACTTCTGCACCGCTTGAAACCAGCTCTTGCGCTACTGCCGTTCCGTATCTGCCGAGACCGAAAACGGCATAAGATTTATTTATACTCATAGTAATTCTCCTTTATCCTACGCTAATATCCTCTGTTGGATTTTTAATAATATTATTTTTGCGCTTAGTAACATTCAAAGCAAATGCAAGGGAAATAGGACCTATTCGTCCCAAATACATTGTAGCTGTAATAATCAGCTTTCCTGCGGTATCAAGTAGAGGTGTGAGATTCCTTGTAAGTCCTACGGTTGCTGTCGCACTTGCGGTTTCATAAAGAATATCGAGTGCGGGTGCTGTTGTCACTGCAGAAAGGGCAACGGTTGATATAAACATTATTGCAAAAGAAGCGGTAACTACGGCTACCGACTTACTTAATGCGGTTTTAGAAATGTTGCGGTTGAAAAGTGCAACTTCATTTTTACCTTTAATATTAGCTATTGCATAGGCTATAAGAACAGCTATTGTTACGGTTTTCACACCGCCAGCCGTGCCAACAGGGGAGCCGCCTATGAACATTAAAAGTACCGATACAAATGCAGTACCGTTTGAAAGATTTTGCTGAGGTATTGTAGCAAAGCCTGCTGTTCTTGTAGTAACAGATTGGAAAAAAGAAGCCTGAATCTTTTGCGGCAGAGAATAGTCCTTTATTGTAGCAGGATTATTGTATTCAAACAGAAGTATTAAAATAGCTCCCGTAAAAATAAGTATAATTGTAGTAGTGATAGCAATTTTACTGTGTAAAGTCAGTATTTTAAAGCATTTCATTTTGCGGGTTTTAAAGTGTTTTAATACTCTTAATATATCCCACCAGACAATGTAACCGATACCGCTTACAATAATAAGCAGCATTGTAACAATGTTAATTATCGGGTTATGGACGTAATTGCACAAACTGTCAGGCGATATAATATCAATTCCTGCATTACAAAATGCCGAAATAGAAGTGAAAACCGAAATCCAAATTCCCTTTAAACCAAATTGCGGTACAAATACGGTCATATAACCTAAAGCACCAATACCCTCAACAATAAAAGTACCTAAAATAACCTTTTTTACAAACCTTACCAGTCCCGAAAGGGTATTAAGGTTAAAAGCATCCTGCAAAAGTATACGGTCGCTTAAATTAAGTTTTTTATGAAGTGCAATCATAATACCCGACATTATGGTTATAATTCCCAGACCGCCTATCTGAATAAGAGAAAGTATTACAATATGCCCGAATGTGCTCCAGGCAGAAAATGTCGGCAGGGTTACAAGCCCGGTAACGCAGGTTGAAGTAGTAGCAGTAAAGAGCGCATCAACATATGGAACAGCTTTGCCGTCAGCCGAGCTTATAGGAAGGCTTAAAAGCAGACTGCCTGCAAGTATTGCGAACAGAAAGCTTAAAGCTATTATATGGGTTGTAGAAAGCGTAAAACGCCGACTTTTTTTCATAAACAATCCTCTTTAGACCAATTATTGTTCTTATTATATCAAACAATTATGGACTTGGCAATAGCAAATAAATTCACTTTACTTATTTTAATAACAAATGGCTGCTCCACTTGTGTGAAACAGCCATTTAATTATTTCTTTTGATTTTTGGTTGTGAACATTTCAATTATTTTAGAATATATAGCCGAAGGGTTTTCCAAAAAGTTTTCTTTTACTGTAAGTGCCTGAGCTTCATCGGTAACCAATAGCTTTACGCTCATAAAAGGAATGTTATTATCAACCGTAGAGCATATAACGTAGGTGTTGCCGTTTTCTTTAGAAATTTTAATATCGGTTTCCTTTGTGTTTTTGAATCGGGAAACCATTTTAATTGCGGCATTATACGCCCTGTCCTTTACAGAGTAAGAAAGACTGGTCTTGAGTGTTTCGGCAATGTCCTTGCCGTTTTCGGTTATAACATAGGTGTCCTCCGCCTCGTTATAGCTTTTTATCTGCCCGTGCTCACAAAGCCACGCAATTGAATCGTTGACTTCAAAAATATTTGCAATTCCCTCATAATGGAGTGTATCTGCAAGAAGTCTTCCGGGAACCGGGTCTTTAATAGAGCTTAATATATAGCATATAAGTATTCGTATTTCTGCTGTGCTGAATAATCCGCCGATAGGGGATACTCCCGCAGAAACTGCATCTCTTTCCAAAACAATTCTCCTTTAAAGTATTTTACTTAAATATATTATATGGTTATTTTTTCATATTTTCAAGCAAAATTTAACTAAAACTGAATTTATGTCGGTTTTAAGATGTTTTAGTATGCAAAATTACGTTTTTCGACTAAATCCTGCTTATACTTTGCTATATAATACTTAGCCATATTAAGATTTTGCTCGCTGTAATTGCCGCACTCAGCGGGTGTTGCACCGGGTATGTCGCC
>JAZQHX010000136.1:0-5052 GCA_045540835.1 Acutalibacteraceae bacterium
ACCTACCTTTGTTTTACGATATGAAGCGATTGTTACAAGGGGAGAGGGTATAACCTTCTGGCTAAAAAGCGAGAAGGATACCAAAATAACTGTACTTGCGGCGGATGCTAACTGGAATATTATAAGAATTGACGGAGTGGAAATTAAAAAAGGTGAAAATCTGCTTTTCTTTAAATATTCCGATTTCACATTTACTGCTACTCCGAATCTTACAAAGCTTAATCAGCTTCAGATAAGAGCATACGAGGAAAACGAGCAGAATACCCTTTATTTTGATAATTTAGGCTTTTTTGACAGTACGGTAAGCGAAATGCCACAGATTCCAAATAAGCCCGCATCGGGGGATTATCTGATTTACAGCTTTGATGATGTGAATTCATTAAGCGAGCAGGGCTGGGAAGCACGTTGGGATAACGGCGGTAACGCATTAAAGCTTTCTCTCGAAAGTGATTCTTCAAATGTTTATGGTGGTAGCGGAAAGTCCTTAAAGATAGAGTATGACACATCTAAAAAAGAGAGTTCGGGTCCACCTACGGTTGTTTTGAGAAACGAAGCTGTAACTCCAAAGGGAGACGGAATAACATTCTGGCTAAAAAGCGAAAAGGATACAACTATAACCGTACTTTCTGCAGATGCTAACTGGAATATTATCAGAATTGACGGTGTGTCTATTAAGAAGGGTGAAAATCTGCTTTTCTTCAAATATTCCGATTTTTCAAGTACTGTTACACCGAATCTTTCTAAACTTAATCAGCTTCAGATAAGGGCAGATAAGCCTAATGATAAGAATACTTTATATTTCGATAATATAGGCTTCTTTGATATACCGAAAATTGAATTGCCTCAGAATACGGCTAAGGAAATATATACCTTTGATTCTGTAAAAAGCATTGATGAGCTCGCTGACAATTGGGAAACCGTGGGCGATAAAAAAGACATTTCTTTGGATATTGAATCAAATACAGAGTATATTTTCGGTGAATACGGTAATTCTTTAAAGGTTGATTTTGATGCCGACAGTACAGGAATAAAGTATAAAAAGGATATAGAAAAGGAATTTGACGGCATTATATTCTGGCTTAAGAGTGAGCAAGATACAGAAATTTATCTTAAGGCAAAGGATAAAAATGACAAGGTTATTAAAACCAAGCCTATAAAAATCAAAAAGGGCGAAAATTTTGTTAAGGTTAAATATTCTGACTTTTCAGCAGAAAACGGAAACGCTGACTGTGATGTAATAAAGCAATTAAGTATTATGCACAACGACTCAAATGGCGAATACCGTTTTGATTGCTTAGGCTACTACATTGCACCGATTACACATTCGGCCGATTTCTTTGAATTTGTGGTTAATCCAACATACTTTAAGAAAAATGGTAGTTCGGCAGCCGACTTTGAATGGCAAAATAATGCCGACCATTATCATACGGGTTCTACTGATGTTAAGGATAATACAGCGGCTTTAAAGATTACATATAAAAATCTTGGAAGCACTAATACAAACAGCGTTTATTATGATGCAGGAATAAAGATAAGTGACCAGGAGCCTTATATTTACGGCGAGGATTCCGAGGTGGCATTCTGGGTTTACAGCGAACAGGAAATTAAGCTTGAAGTTTGTTATCTTGATAAAAATAAGGAAAATGTATCAATTTCAAGCAATAAAAAAATGTTTACAATCCCCAAGGGTGAAAGCATTGTAAGATTCCTTATGAGTGAGCTTAAAGCTCCAGATACAGAGCCTATATACAAACAGCTTTATCAGTTGCAGTTCAGGCTTTATAAATCAGAGGGAACAGCTAATCCTTCGAGCGGAAGTGTCTGGATAGATGCAATCGGTTTTTATGATAAAAATCCCGATGTTAATACCAATGCTCAGCTACATTCCGATAAATCTTTTATATGGTGGGATTTTGACGAGGATAAAAACGTAAACGAAACCGAATGGTTACCACGTTGGCAGGGCGCTGAAGGTAAGGGTGTAGAGCTTAGTATAGAAAAAAATCCTGACAATGTTTACGGTAAAACGGGGCAGTCACTTAAAATGGTTTGCAATACTCCCGAAGCTGAAAACAATCAATCAGTAATATGGCTGGGCGACAAGCGTATTCCAATTTACGGAAAAGGACTTACTTTCTGGGTAAAGAGTGAAAGTCAGACTAAATTAAGGCTTGTTGGAATTGATTCTGACACTCAGGTTGTTGAAACCAAGCATATCCCGATTAAGGCGGGCGAGAATATTGTTACTGTTTTGTGGGAGGACTTCCACGTTTACGGAGACGAAACAGCAAAATGCAATATTGCCTCCTTAGCACAGTTGCAGATAAGAACCGCAATTAAAGACAGAAATACCCTTTGGGTGGATTCTATAGGTTTTTATGATGTTGTAAATGATAACAGCAACAATTATTACAGCCTTTTCCCACCAAAGAAATATTCCGATTGGTATGAGGGTGTATCGGTAGTAGGAACCGGATTTGAGGATTATCCCGGTGACGATGATATGCGTTTTTGCTCTGAATGGCATTTTGATAACGCAGGCTGGATGGCGTTTGAAAAGGAAAAAGGGAATACTATTCTACGAATGGATTATGACTACACAACACAATATAACAGTATTCTCACAAGTGTAAGAAAGTTCGACGGTGTTGACCCTAACGGCGGTATTTCTTTCTGGGCAAAGAGCAGTATAGAAAGACGTTACAGCCTTAAAATTGCTATGGGTGATAATACTTCAATTACGGTAGTCTTTAAGGCTGACCCCAAGGGCAGATACTATAAGATTCCTTTTTCGGCATTCTGGCTTTCAAATAAAATAAATGTCAATTATGAATCGGGAACTAATTCCACATTAAGGGTTGGTAAAATGACAATTGTAGGTGACGAAACCTGCAATCCACCGGCCGACGGTAAGGCTGAAAAATTCAGCTTGTGGGTAGATGACTTTAAGTTTGTGGATTCTGCATCTTATAAACGTCCGGGTGTGGTTAATCATTATGAGAATGGTGTTAGGTTAAAAGCCGATAAAGATGCTTTCAGTGTAGGTGTTTATCCCAAGGTTGAAGTTTTGAAAATAACTGATGCACAAAAGAGAAAGCATCTATCTGGTATGAAGGATTCAGTATCGGTGGCAAAGGTTTGCAAAATTGATGCCTTCGATATAAACAATATATCATCAGTACCTTTAAAGGCTGTTTCGCTCACTTTTGATATTCCAAAGGGAGTAAACCCCGAAAATGTATTTGTTTATCAATTGTTTATTGACGGTAGCCTGAGTAAAAGAAATGCTACTGTAACATCTGACGGAAAGCTTAATTTGCAGGTTTACAGACTCGGAACCTATGTGCTTGGATATGGTGAAGCTGATACTTCGTACAATGATTCCGACAATATTGCAGAAACAGGGGACAGTAGTGGTAATAAGGTACTGATTATGAGTGTGATTTTTGCACTGTCTGTAGGTATTATGCTGTGTTCACTAAAAAGATTATATGCATTTGGGGAAAGGAGGATAAAAAATGAATATAAGCTATAAGCTTGTAGCATTTATCTTATTGCTCGCCTTTATGCTGTCAGTTTGCGGTTGTTCAAAAGATAAAAAAACAGATACAAAAGATAAAACTTCAAGTTCTTCTACAACGTCAGCGGATGATTCGGGTGACGCAAAGAATAATCAGGAAAACGAAGAAAGTCAGCCTCAGGATTCATTGGAGGATGATTCGCAGGAAGAACCCTTTGTCCCAAATATATATTTAGATGATTTTAATTGGAATGACGGTCCTGCTGATGATGATTCGTCCAACACAGATGATACAGATGAGCCTGTATTTAAGGTTGAGGATATGTTGGATAATAATGAAAAAACATATTGGTCACCCTTTTCTACCGAGCCGACAACGGTTACCTTCTCACTGAAAAAATCAGTTAAATTCAATACAATTGTTTTTGAAGAGCAGGGTAGTAATATAACCGATTATATTATTGAAGCCAAGCAATCCGGAAAATGGGTTCAGGTTTACCGTCAGGACGAGATGGGAAGCAGAATAGGCGTGATTGACAAAACCTTTACAGCAAAGGATTTCAGACTTACCGTTACAATGTCGGATGTGACAGGCGGAATTTCCGAAATTTCATTTAAGTATGAGGACGGTTTTGAAAACGGAAAAGAATTCAGAAATGTGGGTTACTATACTGCAAGCCGAGTGGACTGGATGAAAAAGAACGGTTTCCACGAGCTTAAAGATTTGACCGATATTATAATTTTCGACTTCGGTTCGTTTGATAAAAACGGCAACTTTATCTGGGGTAGCTCCAAGAGTCCCGAATATGATGAAGAGTATCTGGTTGGTCTTTTGGAAGATGTTAAAAAACAGTTTGAGGGAAAAAATGTAAGAATCTGGTTCTGTCTTGAAAATTACAATAAAGCTACTACCAATGATACGGTTGAGCTTTTTGCTACCGAAAAGGCACGACAGAATTTGGCTGATTTTTCAGTAGAAATTTGCAAAAAATACGGATTTTACGGTGTAGACATTGACTACGAATTCCCGTGGCGTTCAAAGATAGACAAGGATTTGGCTTGGGCTAACTTTGATAAATTCTTGCAGTTAGCGGGAAAAGAACTGCACAAGGAAGGCTTTAAGCTATCTGCAGCGTTACATCCCGCTTCAATACAGCTTTCAAAGGAAACCGCCAAATATCTCGATATTGTTAACGTAATGGCTTATGACCGATTGGATAACAAGGGCAGACATTCTTCTTATGCGCTCGTAGACGAGGCTATACGTTATTTCACCGATTTGGGCTTTAAAAAATCACAGCTTATAATGGGAATTCCGTTCTACTGTCATCCAACTACTGAAATAAGTGACGGTTTAACATACAGTTGGATTATAAGACGTTGGAGAAATGCAATTAAACCATGGACTAATAGTGCATATACCGACACACAGGTTATGTACTTTAACGGCCCTTATATGGTGCGTGACAAGGTCTTTCGTTGTATGGATGAAGGTGTAGGCGGTGTATTCGGTTGGGTACTTGGTGCCGATA
>JAZQHX010000137.1:0-3035 GCA_045540835.1 Acutalibacteraceae bacterium
ACCAAGCTGCAATAACGGGTTTTTCCTGACCCTCAGGCAACAAGTTCATCAATGTATTATATATAACCTTTGCCTGATCTTCATATGTGTCAGGATAAGATACTTTATGAGTATAACCGTGACCGGCATCTATTATAATAAAACTTCCGTCACAAAGCTGATAAATAATACAAGCACCATTACTCTTACCTATAAAAGCAGTAGTAACCAAAGTAACACTACTTGGAATATTTTTATCTTCATAGATATTATCTTCTTCCAAAGTAGCCAATTCTCTCATCGGCTCAACCAAAATATTCAACTGATTATTTACATTAGGCAAATAACTTACTGTTACAACATTTTCGTCAGAAATATAGGTAGAGAAAAGATTGCCGTTTAAATCATTATCGTCATAGAACTCATATCCTACCGACTCAAGGTCGTTAATGTAATTTACATAGCTTTCGCTATCGGCATTTTCATATACTAACATCTTGCCGCCGCCAAGTTCATCAACCAACGGCTCACCATTAAGATTTGTTGAAATATTTTCTTCGGTTTCTTCAACACAAACAGTGTTATAATACCAACCGTCTGCACCCATATCATAAGTGTCAATATAATCGCCTGTATGATTATAAAGAGGGATTGCGCTTAAAATATCTTGTGAATCCACAGAAGCAAATGGCAATTTGCCTAAAAGATTTCTTCTCATACCAACAAGGTCGGAAGCTGCAAGTGTGCCGTCTGAATCGTAATCACCACGTTTAAGTGCAATTGCGTTTATGTGTTTAACACCCGATGAGACGATAAGCTTCTTTGCACGAACTAAATCTGCAATACTTGCAATGCCGTCATCATTCAAATCAAACTCAATACCCTTAGCAGTTTTAGTAAATACAGCATAATAATCCTTATTTCCTACAAGGTCTGTGCGGATATCTTCACCCGAAGTAAAGCCTTCTATTTCATCAATACCGGTCATTTTTTCGAGTATGTAGTTTACAACTGCACGGTCAGTTTCATCAATTTCAATTCTGAAATCCCTGACGTCAATTTTCTGGGTTCCCTCGAATGAATTACCCTCACCGTCAACATAAAGATTAAATCCTAAATCAGCATTATGCCAGTTACCGTTAAAGCCGGCTATTGAACCTGCCTTTATTTCAACATCAACCCATTCACCAACCGAAGTTATCTGCACACTGCCGAGGTTTGCGGCAGGAGCCGACACTGTACCGTAACCATTATGTGCTTTAACAAAAAGCATAGGTTCGCCTGTAGGCAATGTACCGTCAAATCTATACTGGAAACGTACATTAAGATACGGTGCTATTAAATTGAGAATATCGGTATTATTAAGCCAAGCATAGCCCGACTGTGTATACTCAATACCTGTATCTATAACGGTGTTTTCGGTATCACTACCGTTACCGTTAACATTGAATTCTGTACTATAGTAAACACCGTCTTGGTCGCTTACCTTAGTTGTTGTATAAGTTGAAGTAAGATCTGAATCAGAGGGAATAACTGCATTTACAGTATCGCCTTTAATCTTTTCAGGATTAGCATAAAGAATTGTATCTGTTCCTGTAGCAGTTTCATATTTATAGCCTGCGCCTACACGCTCAGTATAGTTTATTAAATCTGCGTATGTATAAGTACTTCCGGCAGTAGAAAGAGCGTTGTTAATATCTGTTTCATTACTCGAATTGATAGTAATTTTCAGATTGCGGATATCGAAAGTAATATCACCTGTAACAGCAGAATCAAACCAATAATCCAATGCTACCCAACCGTCATACCATGTTTCAACCTTTGAAAGTGTTCCGATAGGAGCCGAATATTCGGTCCAATCCTTAACATTTTCACTAAGCGGAACTGCTGCAAATTCCGATACATCGGTAGCCGTCCATTCTCCTGCAGGTCTTATAAATGCAGTGCCTGCAGTACCCGAAGTATCTGTAGTTGTATAACGGTATTCAAAACTTATTGTTGCAAGACTTGAAATAGCCGAAAGAGTGGCCTCGTTACCTAACCATGCTTTTTTCTTGCTTGTAATACCGCTTGCAAAATAAATTTTCTTACTTTGTCCGCCTTTGCTATTGTTAAGGCTTATGGATGTATTATAGTAATATGTTCCATCTTTATTATCTGCCTTCTTATAGGCATTACCCATTTTATAATTACCAAGCAGACTGGTGAGAGTTATATCAGAGCCTATTTTGTTTCCTATATATCCGGGATTAGCGTTCCAGATAGTGATATTATCACCTTCTGTAGAAATTTCAGGCGCCTCGGGCTCTTCAGGTGTTTCACCCGGCTGAAGGTCAGCAAATGCCGAAATCAATGTATCATAAGTCCAGGTGCTATCTGCTTCAAGTAGTGCTGCATTTAACGCATCTTTATCTGCACTGTTTATAGTAAAGGTTAAATCCTTTATATCAAATGTAAGTGATGCTGCCGAATTAGCATCAAAACCGGTTTTTATACCTATAAAACCGCTGTAAGAGTTTTTCCAAGCTGTAGGAGTAAATGTGTAATCCACCCATGAACCATATTTAGATACTACTTGTGCATCACTAAATGATGTATCTACAGAGTTAACATAAGTCCATTCGTGGGCTGTTCCCATATTCATCTGACAATAGGTAGGCTTTTGATCGCTTGTAGCGGTCACTCTCGCCTTATAACTAACATCAACATAACCGCCGAGTACATTCATTACAGTTGAATCGTTAAGCCATTTTAATGTTTTACTGCTGTAACCTGACTTAAAGTAACTCCACCCGTAATCAGATGTAGCAGCATCAGTTGCTATTCTATAATAGTCCCCTGCATCATCATTTACAGTAACAACATTATAATGACTTTTAATATATCCGCTTTCTACACCCTGTGCTGTAACATCTGTACCAACATCAAAAAGTGAAGGGTCGGCTTTGAAAATAGGACTGTCTACAGTAAAAGGACTTATCAATGTATCAAATGTGTATGAGCTTCCAGCCTCAGCAAGTGCAGTATTTAAAGCATCCTTATCTGCACTGTTTATA
>JAZQHX010000138.1:0-6088 GCA_045540835.1 Acutalibacteraceae bacterium
CCCTTAAGCTTTTTGGGCATTTTAGAAATTACTTCTTCTTTAGATAAAGATGTTTTCTTCTTAGAAGGATCTATTTTGATAGTAGACTCGGTTTTGGAACTTGTATCCTTATTACCGGAATTATTCTTATTATCAGAAGAACCATTCTTGTCAGATGAATCATTTTTATCAGATGAATTGTTATTATCCGATGCAGTATTGTTTTCACCTTCAGTACCATCGTTTTGACCATCTACCACTTCGGAAACATCATCCGAACCGGTTTCAGTTTTATCCGATGAATTACACGCCGCAAATGATAACAGCATACATACCGAAATCATCAATGATAACATTCTTAAAAACAATTTTTTACTCATTTTAATTTCTCCTTTTTTAATCTATTAACCTACAATACCAACACGGTCTATACTTTCAACGAAATATTTTTGCAGGAACATATATATTATGATAATTGGTGCAATATACAGCAAACAAGCTGCCGGCGGTACACCGAATATCAAAGGACTTGCTCCATTGGCTTCGCCAAATGTAAGAAATACATGTTGTTTTATATCGTTTAAAATAACCGCCAAAGTATTATTATCATCTGTATAAAGCAACGCAAGATAAAAATCATTCCAATGCCAAACAAGCGCAAATACCAGAACAGTTATAAAAACCGTAGTAGAAGATGGAATTATTATTCTAAAATATGTGCGAAGCGGTCCTGCTCCATCTATCCAGGCTGCCTCCTCAAGTTCTCCGGGAAGGCTTTTAAAGAACTGCATATATATGTAGATAAATATTCCGCCTTTAAGACCAACACCGAAAACAGACGGTAGATAAAATGGTAATACCGTACCTAAAATATTAGGTCTCAAATCCACTCCGGTCAGCTTATTTATAAGGCCTAAAATTCCCAAAAAATCCAGACGTCTGAAATTTTCAACTCTCGGTATAAGCAACATTACATCCGGAACCATTATTATCAATATCAATACAACTATAAGTAAGCTTTTAAATTTAAACTTAAATCTTGACAAACCGTATGCATAAATAGCGCAGAAGAATACCGAAAGCAGAGCACTTACAACCTCATAAATAACGGTATTAAAAAATGCTTTTCCATAATTCATTGCCTTGAGTGCATTTTTAAAATTTTCCAGAGTAAACCCTTTTGGAACCCACTGTACTGTCGGATCAATATAGTCAAGAGATGTTTTTAAAGCATTACTCAGCATATAAAACACAGGATAAAGAAGAATATATGAAAAGGCTACAACAAAAATAATCATAACAACCGAAAAAGCAACCGATTTAAATCTACTCTTATTTTTATCCTTTAAAAAGTTGTACATATCATTACTCCTTTCTTTAAATTTTTATATACTGTTGATCAGTCTGCAGTTTTTCTTGTGATTAGCTTATATACCAGAAATACAAGTGCCATAATCACGCCTACCAAAAGGAAGTAAATCCAAAGCTGAGCAGCAGTTTCATCGTAAATTGTTTCACCCTGCATTTGAGCTAAAGCCCGTCTTACGAGTGTTCCGTTTGTTATAAAGAGCTCTATCATTGTATAGAATATTACCAGCATCATTACGTTACTTAGCATCGGTATTGTTATATACCAAAAGCTCTCCCATGGAGTTGCACCCTCTACCTTACCAACCTCATAAAGCTGTTTTGGAATTGTCTGCAATCCTGCTATAAATAGCAGTGTTTGCACACCACAGCTCCATATTAAATTAAAGGTTTCCTGCAGATAATTTTCAAGCAAATCGTTAAGCTCTGTAGGAAGATTAAGACGTGTAAGAATTGCTGAAAAATCAACGGCTTCACTATATATTACCGAACTATTACCCATATCGTTAAGTGTTGCGGTAAGGCTGGCACCTGTGGTATCACCTCGCATAACACTCATAACAACATCAGAAGCAAATATTACCGGCAGAAAGAATACTGCACGCATTAACATTCTTCCTCTGAATTCCTGATTGAGAATTATGGCAAAAATCAAAGAAAGTGCAACTATAATAGGTAAAGAAGTAAATATTGATGAAATAGAGCCCGTCAGAAAATCAATATACCAAGGATCTTCAAAAAGAAGATATTTATAATGCTTTAGTCCGGCAAATGTCATCGTAAGACCGTCTTCACCCATAGAAACAATACTTATAGAATGAAGCATCGACTTTATAAGAGGTTCAAGTACAAAAACTATTATTCCAAAAATCCATGGAGCAACAAAGCCTATACCGTAACGTCTTTTTATAGTTTCTATTCCTAAATTACGTTTCTTTTTCATAAGCTATTGTTCACCTCCCGCAAGGCTAAAGCTATGGACTTTTCCATCTTTGCTGTAACAAAACGACATTTTATCTAAAGTAACACCGTCTATTTTTTCGCTGCTTTCAGAGTGATTAACCCACACGCTTGCACCGTTAGAAAATTCTGTGAGTGTTATATTATCGGAAAGTATTCTATGAGATATAATTTCCGAATCGCCTATATAAGAAAAATAATCAGCGGTTTTTGATATAATGTTGATAATATATTCTCTATTACCTTTATATAATGAAGCGTAGTATTCCGGTGATTGTGTATCCGCAAGGGTTTTATCAACCTGTGACGAAAGAACAAATGACGGAGATACTCCACTTTCAATTGCACGAAGAATCACTTCGTCAGGATTATCAGAAAGATTTATATAAGTACTGTAAAGTGTACTGTTTCCATGGAAAACCATTTGATAAAAAGGAACAACTTTATCAAATGCAAAATAATTTCCATGACTTAGCGGTACTTCGGTAATACTATCACTCACTTGTGCTGCGTATCCGTTTGCCGCACCTGTATTCACCAAATGTCCCTTACTCTGCACCTTTTCAATAAGTTCTTTAACCTGAGTCGACATATTGGCTTTTACGTAGTATTCTTCAGAAGAAAAGTCAGAATAAGCAAGGCTACCCATTGTTGTAAAAGAAATACCGGAAAGATAATCACATTTATTTATAAGCTTATCTACTGCATCTTCAAGCAAAGAGCGCTGCAACAATCCATATTTTTTAAGAGTATCATTCTCATTTCTGATATTAACCCTTAAAGGATAAAAAGCCGCCAACTGTTTTCCTGCTGTCTTTGCAATATCAAAACTTGTACTGAATCCATTAGCCGAAGAATTAAATCTGACAACATCGACCTCAGTAAAAAGATTTATCCCGTTTGTTCTGCAATACTCATCAAAAGACTTAAAAGCCTTTTCACCGCCGAGTTTTGAAGCCAATCCGTAACCTCCGGCAATCCTGCCTATATCAAGACCGTCTTGGGAATATCCTCTAAGAACTACTGCAGGAGTATTTCCCGTTTCCTTTTTCAGTTCTTTTATAATATTCTGTGCGTCTATTATTTTTGTTGCAGGCTGCATTCTCATATAGGGGATACCAACCGCTACATCACGAACCAAAGAACCACCTAAAAATGTTAATTGATACGGCTGTTGCGAAAGCTCACTATCCCTTAAAGCACCTTTTTCTTTTAAATAATTTTTGTAGAATCCGGCCATTCCGCTATAGGTTGCTTCATTACCGGAAAGAGGATAATAATCTATTGTATAAACCATATTCTTATTAAAGGTTTCGGAATATATCAAAGCATCGGAATAGTTAGTTCTTTCTATTTCGGTTTCGTCATTTCCTCTTACTGAAAAGGTTGCATAAACTGTCGAATAACCGTTACGTGAGTTTCCTGCATCAGCCGTAATTTTAGCAGTTTCAGCTCCGCTTGAAATAATTGCAAAAAGTGCAGAATCTTTATTTTTAACTCCGTAAACAGGCAACCTTATAGGTTCTTCTTTGGTAGTATTATCTAAAATATGTCTTGCGGCGTCTATGCCGTAAACCTCACCGGTATATCCTCTTGAAAACTCCTGAACATCCTCGTCTGTGTAAAGCAAAGCTCCGCTTCCGGCAGGAACAAATAAATAACTCGATTTGTCTTTTGAGTTAGGAGTTGAACAAAGATACGGTAAAATTGAAACATCTATAAGCCAGGTTTTACCTGATTCTTTTATTTCATTGGCTTTAACCGATGCCTGCATACCGTTTTTTGTAAGCGAAATTTCCAAAGGCACTGTAATTTCGGCCGCCTCAAAATAAAATTCCATTTTTATTTTGCCTTCCTGTGATTCCACAGAAAAATTATTAAGTTCTATACAATCTGCATAAGCCTTTGCAACCATTAAAGAACTATCGGACGGGTTATAGTAGCTTATAAACATCGGAGCATTAAGATTTATATTGGTATCTTCCCCAAGAAGAAAATCATAAGGAACAGTAGACCAGATATTGCCCGTCTTACCATTCTTAAGTAATACGCTGATTCTTTCAGAATTCCAGGAAAGTGTATAATCATCTCTGCTATCAACATCACCGCTTGGTAGCGTTAACATATCTTCAGGCTTTACATTTGTATTAGTTTTATCACTACTGCAAGCTGATAAAGCTGATAAAATAATGATTATAAACAAGATATATGAAATACTTCTTTTAAAACTAAGCATCTTAAAACTCCTTTCTACCTATATATAACTTCCATTGCTATTGAAGTAACAAACTGCCAAAGCTGTGAAAGTAGCATACATATCATAAAAATGATAAATATTATAAGAATCATAGCAAAAAGGGTTAAAAGTGCTGTAATTATAAATTTAGGAAAAGAAAATTCCTCTATTACCATTGTGCCTATTATCAAAATTATTCCCGTAAGTATTACCGCTACAATATAAAGTCCGCTAAGAAAGACCTGACTTGAAGATGTAATAACGTGAGAAAGAAGTGTTGAAATAAAATTATATAAAATAAGCGGCAAAACTGCATATCCGGTCACTACGAATATCTGCTTATATTTACCTTTTCCTTCTTTTAATACACTTACAGCCCAATTTGAAGCAGACCATAAAATCACAAGACCAACAGTAGTTGCTAATTGGAAAAACGGATTATATGTTGCTGCATCAAAGGAAGTAAAACGGAAATCTGTATATACATAATTTACAACGGAAGATATAAAGAATAACATTGTAAATATTAACGCAATTCCTACTGAACCCATATTCTTATATTTGATATCGCCAAAGTTTTTAAATGGATGCATACAGCAGGTAAATGCTATTCGCAATCGTTCATTTTTTATAAAGACTATTCGCTTCTTCAAGGAAACCATTACAAGGGCTACAATCGCTGCCAACACAATCACTATTGTAATGAAAACCAGCGCAAAATTATCTGATATAAATTGTTCCTGTATCTTTTTCATTGCCTGGTCGTATGTAACTCTATCCAAAGAATCTTTTGCATACGCCATAGCTTTTTTATATTCGCCCTCGCTATATGCAGCTTTTGCAAGGCCTGCAATAGCCAGTCTGTTATTATTATCTTCTTTTGAAATTTCCTGCCAAAGAGGCTTTGCTTCAGTATAAGAACCGTCCAAAGTAAGGCTTTGTGCATTAAGCACTCTTTTTCCGTAATCGGTTTTTTCATAAACCGTTATATTGTTTAAAATATTATCCGCCACATAAACCTTACCCGATGTAGCTTCTATGGAAGCTGCCCCCATATAGGTGCCTGCTCTGTCTCCTGAACCTTTACCGCCACCAAAAGCAGTAATTAGGTTACATTCCGTATCATAAACATATATAATTCCGTACATTGAATCCAGAGCGTATATAAAGCCCATATCATCGACATCTATACCTATAAAGCTCTGTTCAACCGATTGCCCACGTCTTTGAGCAATATCAACCTCGGCAAAATTGAAAGAGGTAGCCGACACAACACTTGTACCAAAATTTTTATCAAGAATATTACTGCCTCCGGGGCTTAACATTCTTATCTGACCTACCTTATCACCTGAAGCTACACCGGTACAGGTATAGGCAAAATCCTCACTGTCCAATGCTATATCCAAAAACTGAAAGGGCAATTTTTTCATTTCATTAGCACGCTTTTTATCGTTCTTAGTTAGCATATCCCATAAATTTTTTAAAGTAGACAGCACAGAAGCATTAACTGTATTAGCTCCATAGAAACTTAAAAATTCATATTCT
>JAZQHX010000139.1:0-3897 GCA_045540835.1 Acutalibacteraceae bacterium
AAAATATACTTTTTTAAATAATTATAACATTTTTTAATAAGATGTCAATATTTTTTTAAAAAATTATTAACATTTTATGAATTTATTTGCTATTAAGCTAAATCAATAATTTGTTCCTACAAAATTCGACTTATTTAAAAAATATACTTGTTAATTATGAAAATTATGGTATAATGTTATTTGTATGAATATTTTTCAAGAAGGAATAGAAATGCTTAGTATGTTACCTAATTTAATAACCTCTGTGAGAATACTGGGTACATTTTGTTTGCTGTTCACAAAACCGTTTACCGTAGCTTTTTACATCATCTATACCCTTTCGGGTTTAAGCGACCTGCTTGACGGTTTTGTTGCAAGAAAGCTAAAGCTCCAGAGTGAGCTTGGAAGTAAGCTTGACAGTATAGCAGACCTGATATTTTATGCTGTAATGCTTTTGCGAATTTTCCCGATACTTCTAAAAGTACTTCCACGTGCTCTTTGGACGGCTGTAAGCATTGTAATTTTGATACGTGCTTTAGCCTATACAGTAGCAGCCGTTAAATATAAACGCTTTGCTTCACAGCATACCTGGCTTAACAAAGCAAGCGGCGCCGCAGTATTTTTAATACCCTATATTATAAATTTAGAATATGCAGTACCTATCTGTTTTGTTTTGTGTAGTATAGCAGGTCTTGCCTCTGCTGAAGAGCTCCTTATTCATTTGGTTAATAAAAGCTACCGTTCTGAGGTACGTTCCTTAATTGGTAGTCTGCTTAATAACTCAGCCAAAAAAGGTGTGGCAAAACAGTAACATCTCCCCTACCGCTTTAAACCAACATTTTCCGTTGATTGACATAAGTCTTATTTAGTGGTATATTTATTATGTAAAATTTGTATCAGGAGAATTATATGTTGCGTAAATTTTTCGCTTTAATCACAACCGTTATTATAGTTATGTCGGCATTTGTATGCGGATTCACAGTACACGCCGAGGAGGATTGTACCGTTACGGTTGAAACGGTTACTGCCGCAACGGGTGATGAGGTTTTTGTTCATTTGAACATCAAAAACAATCCCGGTATTATGGCAATGACCATTTCTATTACATACGACCCGGTAGCACTCGAATATATGGACTATTTTTACGGTGATGTTTTTACCGATTATACCGTTGCCGCACATCCGTCACGTAAGCTTATACGCTTGGTTATAAGCGAAAGAAAGGATTTGTATGATGACGGTATTATTGTAAGCTTTCAGTTTAAAGTTGCCCAGAATGCAGAATTTGATTTGCATAAAATGACCGTTGAGTATTCAAGCGGTGACTTTTGTAACAGCGACCTTGTAAGAATTATGCCGAAGATTGTATCGGGCGGTGTTAATGTCGAATACAACGGTAGTAACTGTCCTCACAAAAGCTTTGGTGAATGGTCGCAAACGGTTGCCCCCTCCTGCGAAAAGGAAGGCGTTGAACAACGTACCTGCAGTAAATGTCCTCATACAGAAAACCGTCCTATTGCTCCAATAGGTCATACATTCTCCGATAAATGGACGGTTGATATTCCTGCAACCAAAGACGTGCCCGGAATGATGTCACGTCATTGTATAAGATGCAGTGCTTCGACAGACGAAACAAACTTCACTTTAGAGGACAGCGAAAAGGGTGATATAGAAAACAAGCCCGAAGCAGAAGTTCCCGAAAACGATGTTGTTAAGGATATTATCGAAGAACAGCACCCCGACATTGACGTAGATAATCCTGATAAGAATAATTCGAGCAATACTTCACAAAACAATAATTCCGATAATAAAGACTCGAATACCGATTCCGATAATGATAAAGAAAATAATAATGACGATAAAACTGATGATAAAGTAGAGGACTTTTTAGGGATTATTTCTCCTGACGATGACGAGGATAACGCAACCATAGCCGAAAAGTTGCGTGAAGCAATACCGAAAATCGACCTGATTATAACCATTTTAAAAATTGCAATTATTATTTTAATCATTTTTGTTTTATTATAATAACAAAAGAACCGACACCTGAAACAAAGAACGGGTGTCGGTTTTGTGTTGTATATACTATTTAATTAAATACTTTCAGATATTTCCTGCTCGGAATAAAGACTGCATTTACCCGATAACACAAAAGCTATCATTACTGCAGCAGTATAAAAAATCAATCCGTCCGAGCCGAACATTTCTGCGGCTAATAAAATCGTTGCCAAAGGAGAGTTGGTAACAGCACAGAACAGCCCAGACATTCCCAAAGCCGCCGAAAATGCAGGTGTAAGTCCCAAAAACGAACCGAAAGCGCCGCCAAAGGTTGCGCCTATAAACAGGGTGGGTACGATTTCTCCACCCTTAAAGCCTGCGGCTACCGTTAAGGCAGTAAATAGAATCTTTAGCAAAAAGGCTTCATATCTTACCTGACCGCTTTCAAATATACGGTTTATTACATCAATTCCGCTACCGTTATAATCCCTTGTGCCCAGAATAAGGGTTAGCAAAACTATAACCGTACCGCCTATAATGGCTTTTAAATAGCTATTTTTAATATAACGCTTAAATAAATGCTCCGTAAAATGAAGGGTTTTACAAAATATGTATCCGACAGCGGCGGCAATTACCGATAACAAAATAACCTTTAAAAATACCGAAAACGAGACATCGGGTAATACTTTGACATTAAAATTCTCAGCCTTTGCGCCCAAGGCATTCGCTGTAAAATATGCCGTTATGGTCGATACAAAAACCGGGAAAATTGCACGAACGCAAATGTTTCCGACCGTTATGACTTCAAGCACAAAAACTCCTGCCGCTAAGGGTGTTCCAAATATAGCCGAAAAGAATGACGCCATACCACAGCGGATAAGTATTCGTTTTTTGGCTTCATCTGCTTTCAAGATTCTGCAAAACAAATCGGCAGTACCACCGCCCAATTGTAAAGCCGCCCCTTCCCTGCCTGCCGAGCCACCGCAAAGATGGGTTAATGCCGAGCATACAAAAACTGCAGGCGCTAACCAAAATGATACCTTACTATCAGACTTAACTGCCTTGAAAACCTGATTAGTACCTACCTTTTCAACCTTTAATAATTTAGTTATTGCAACCGTTAATATACCTGCTATCGGCAACAGATATAAAAGCCAGCCGTTAGAAATTCTCGCATCGGTAACGAGTGATATTGTCTTTGAGAACGCCGCACCAAATAAGCCGCCAACCAATCCCATAACAAGACTTGCAACCAACCAAAAAACTATATATTCAATTTCCTGCTTCGATTTTTTTATTACCGCATTAAATTTATCCTGCATTTTTGTATCCTTCGCTTCTATGATTTCATTTTAAATATAATTATTCAAACTTATTTTCTATAGGTTTTGAAAATTTCCAGCTTATCAACTTAATTTTATATTCTTTCTTTTCCTTTTCCGATAGACTGTGCGAAGTGGTTATATCACCGTAATCTTCAAATAAAATCAAATTCGGAATGACGTCCTGTGTATTATGTTCGGGATTACCCATATAATAATCTGGCTCGCCGATTGTGCAAACTATTCTTTTATTGTTTTTATCAAGCAAAACCAAATTTTCTTGATTAGAGCTTTTTATATAGCTTTTCCATTTTATATGCTTTCCAATTCCTTTATCCGTGCCGATGCCGTCATATTCACAAACAAACGCATCATTTACAGTAACGGTTTCACCTTCGAGAGTATATACCAATTCAAACGGAAACTCACCCGAGGTTATCTGTGGCTTTAGAGGGTCAGGCAACAACCACATTTCCACATGATATGCAAACCAAGGTATAGAAAAAACGATAATCAAAATGGCAACTGCAACAGAAATAATTGTTATACGTGATTTTGATTTTTTCATAAAATAACCGCCTTATACCGAATTTTTTCG
>JAZQHX010000140.1:0-11122 GCA_045540835.1 Acutalibacteraceae bacterium
GACGAGCTTTGAATAAGGGCGGTAAAGATAACACCCACAAAGATTAAAAGCACCGGAAAATCTATTCTTTGGAAAATATCTGTAAACATACCTTCAACAAGCGGATTGCCGAAAGCTTGCTCGCTACTCATTACTTCAAGACCTACGAAAATAAGTCCCAAACCACAACAAAGGCTACCTGCAATTTTCACTTTTTCCTTTTTGAAAAAGCCCATCATAACACCCGCAAAAGCAAGCAGGTACATTACCATATTAAAATAATCATTTTTTAAAGCTACCAATACACCCGTAATGGTTGTACCAATATTCGCGCCCATAACAATTGGGGTTGCCTGCATAAGCGTCATAACACCTGCGTTTACAAGGCCGATAACCATTACCGATGTTGCCGACGAACTTTGAATAATTGCCGTTACACCCGCGCCGATTCCGACACCAGAAAAACGATTATTACTGATTTTTTCAAGCAAGCGCTTCATCCCCGAACCTGCGCTCTTTTCTAAGGCGTCGCCCATAAAATTCATACCAACTATGAATACACCGACACCTGCCAATAGCCAGATAAGACTCTCAATCAACTGCATAACTTCTCCTGAAGATACCATATTTTTTTCTCCTTTTCATTTTTTTACAAGGTTAATTATACCAATTGACTTTTGATAAGTGAAATAGTATAATATTATAAAGTTAATATAATTTTAGTTATGATAATTATTATAAGGGAGTTTGCTATGACTATACGGCATCTTAAGATTTTTATATGCGTTTGTAAGCACAGCAATATGACAAAGGCTGCTGAAGAACTTTTTATTGCACAGCCTGCCGTCAGTAATACTATTGCCGAAATTGAGAAAAATTACAACGTGAAATTGTTTGAGCGTATAAATAAACGCCTGTTTTTAACCGACGAAGGCAAAAGCCTGCTTATAAAAGCGCAAGAAGTTATTTCGGCTTTCAATGAATTTGAAGAGCAAGCGCTTAATTCTTCAAAAAAGCCGCTTTTAAAAATAGGCTCGTCACTTACCATAGGTAAGCAAAAGTTGCCTTGGCTTTTGCGAAATCTTAAAGAAAGTTTTCCCGATATCGGTTTTCAGATTTCTATTAACCAAACCTCGATAATAGAGAATAAAATCTTAAACGGCACGCTTGACTTTGCTTTTATTCAAGGCAAGCCATCCAACCAAAATATAAAATCCCGCCTTGTTGACTGCAACACTTTAATTGCGGTATGCGGCAAAAAATATAATATACCCGACACCGTAACACTAAAAAAACTTTGCGAATACGACCTACTGCTCCGTGAAGACGAAAGCGTATCGCGCGAGTTTTTAGACCATATTTTTGCTCTTGAAAATATAGTTGTAACTCCTGTTATGGAATCTATAAGTAACCAAGCTCTAATCTCTGCCGCCGCGCAAAACTTGGGTGTTACCATTATGCCCGAAACGTTACACACCCGTCAGCTAAGTAACGGCGGACTTCGCAAAATAACCGTTTCAGATTACGAATTCACACGAAACTCCTACCTTATCCACCACAAAGATAAATCCTTCGGCGCTGTTAAAAAAGAAATTTTTGATTTTTGCTATAAAAACTATAAGCATAAGCAAAACTAAAAAAGAAGATACCAAAAAAGGCACGCTCCCTTACGGAGTGTGCCTCAGTTATATTGTCTGTGACAAAAGAAATTGGGAGAAACTTCTTTACGAAGCGTCTCCCAGGGAAAGCCTTTTTAATTTTATGTATTAGTTCTCAATTCGTGTTCCGCAACCGGTACAGAACTTCATACCACTGGATAATTCTTTACCGCAGTTGGGACATACATTTACTGACGGTGCTGCGGGTGCAGGAGCTGCCGGTTGTACAGGAACGGTAGGTTGCATAGGAGGTGTCGGTTGTACGGGAGGTGCGGGAGGCGCAGGAGCCACAGGCTGAACGGGAGGAGCAGGAGGAGTAGGTACTGCAGGTTGTACCGGTGGGGTAGGTTGAGGCGGCATAGCAACCTCGGCTTTTTTACCGCAATTGGTACAGAATGCCGAACCGGGAATAAGTGGTGCTCCGCAGTTTGTACAATGGGGAGCGGTATTAACAACGGGATTTACATTCGGTACGATCATTCTGTATCCGCACACAGTACAGAACGGAACATTGGGAGCAACGTCTGAGCCGCAGTTCGGACACGGCTTAATTCCTTTAAGACGTTTTACCTGTTCGGAATAATCCTTGATTTTTGATTTTGCATCCTTAATGCCGTCTATATAAGCTTTAAAGGCATCTTCACAATTTTCGGAATGAAGCTCAAAGTATACCTTACCTATTTCGGTATATATATTTTTAATACGCTTTTCCTCGTCGGAAATCATATTATTAAGCTTCATACTTTCTGTGGTATCTTTGGTTTTCTGGACAACGTCCTGCGTGGTTTGAGAAATTTTCTTGCCTAATTCATCAAAAAAAGCCATTACTTTATCCTCCTGAAATTTCATATAATATAATTTACTTATATTATACAATACATTTTTTTATTCGTCAATTGTTCTTTGCCGTTTTTGATAAAAAAGGCACTCTGCTTATTAAAAAACAGAGTGCAAGATTATAACCATTATAAATTCAAAAACACTATTGATGTAATACCGAATAAAAGACCGATAGATTGGCAAATAGACAGCTTTTCCTTATAGGCTGTAACCGATATTATAAACGTGGCGATTATTCCGCCTGCAGAAATTAAAGGAAACATAACTGATGCCGCCATTCTGCCGTTGGAGAGAAGTATTACCAACAAATTCACAATCCCGTTTGCAACACCGCAAATTGAATAAAGCCAAAAGCCCTTTTTAAGATTTGGAATTACAGCCTTTTTTTCGCCCGATACCGAAGTTAGTAATATTACCAAAAAGGAAACTAAAAGGGCTATTATCATAAATTCATTTTTATAGTTGCCGTTTTGGTTTTCAATCTGAATTTTCTGTATTGTAGAACAGCTTCCATTCCCGATAAAGGCAAGCAGGGTAAAGACTGCCCATTTGAAGGTGATTTTCTTTTCCTCACCCTTTTTTTCGAGATTTATAAGCAGCAAGGATATAAGCAAAAGAATAATTCCTATGTAAAGGCTCGGTTTGCTTTGTTCGCCTAAAGCAAAAAGTCCGTAAAAGGTTGGAATTATCAGGGAATAGGAAATCGCAAGGGAAGTAATGGAAAGAGGTCCTGTAGCGATAGCGAGAAAATTGCATACCGTAGCCACAGAGTAACAAACGGCAAAGGCAAGAGAATATATAAGTGTACTACTGTTGAATTTAAAGTCTCCCAGTGCCGGTATCAAGAAAATCAGAATCGCAAAAAGAATACTTCCTGCCGAAAAGCTGTATACACCGCCCGATACCTTTTCGTTGTAGGCTTTTTTTGCCACGTTTTGCGTAGTTAAACCTACTATAATTGTTAAAATATAAAGTGCGTTTATCAAATTACCGAAACTCCTTATTTACACCCTTGCTCTCGGGAAGTAGGTAATTCTAAGATTGGTACAGCCGTAGGGGACTAACTCTAATCTGAGTTTGTCGTTTACAACCTGCGTATCTTCAAAAACTTCAACCGTTCTTGTGGGATATGGAGTATAAGCATAAGGCGCTTTGTAAGCAGGGATTTCGAGTGCTATATAGGGGCTTTCCCAAGCGTAACCGTCGGTATCCTTTAGTACTACCTTAACGTCATCGGCCGTGATTTTACCGTCCACCGCTACATTAAAGCTGAACTGATTGCGTCTTAAAAGAGTTCTTTCGTGGCTGTCCTCAACATCGGCTTCTTTGTAATAAGGCTCAAGGTCGTACCAGGTCCATTCCTCATCAATTTTTCCTCTGTTTTTCGAGTTGAATTTATGTACAATCGGCTCTATTTTAAGAGAGTAAACAAGTGCTCCGTATTTAAAGGCTAAGGGCAGTCTGCCTGCACCTTCGCTGTCGTCAATGTGAAGTACTTCAATTTCAGCTTTAAAATCAATCCTGATTTCATTCGCATCCTCGGTCAAATTAACCTTTACATAGCCGTTTTCGTTAGTATCGGCATCAATTTTAGCGGAATTAAGGGTTATATCCATTCCTTTTGCCCATACAGGCTTTTTAAGATAAATATTGCCTTTTCCGTTAATCTTAAATGTAACATTGTTGCGGAAAGGATAAAGGGTTTCTTCTTTAATTTCCATTTTTTCCGAATTTATACTGCAAGGACCATAGGCGGTAATGTAAATATCGCCGTTTTCGTCGGTCATAGCCATATTTTTAACGAATTCAGGAATAATTATTACCGAGTTTACAGGACAGCAGGAAACGGGGTAGCAGGGAGCATAAGCCTGCATATCGTTCGCCCAGCCTGCGGTTGTAGAATGTGTATTAGCGAAAACCTGATTTGGAGCGGAACAGTAGGCAATAGCCCTTTCGTTTTTAAGCCTTCCGCCCTGAGCACCGTTATAAACGATTTCTTCCATATAGTCGCCGTAAATTGCCTTTCCCGAAGTAGAAGCCATAAAAGAATAGGCACGGTTATGCACGGTAAAGCTACAATATTCGGTCTCTGCCGTAGCAGAAACAGGACCTAAAAATTCCGCAACCGATACGGGACCACCCGTTGGGTGAACGCCTCTTTCACGGAAACGCTTAATTCCGTTTTCGCTGGCTTTCAGGTATTTTTCTTCACCGCTTACCTGATACGCAATTGCCGGTTTGTAAAGCACAATTCCCCAATGCACGGTATGGTCTGTTGTATACTGAATATCCCCATCGAGTAATACCTTGTATGAGGTGTGTGACATATCCTTATTTGCCAAAAATTCCACATAATCAATTGCAAATTGCTTTAATCTTTCATCACCGGTTTTTTCATAACAATAAACCATGTGGTCGATTATATCAACACCCGCATAGCAGGTCTTTTTATCTCCTGCCCAGTTTTCGCAAAACCACAGCATACAGCGGTAAACCGCATCGAAAACGTCCTGTCTTCCGGTTGCTTCATAGTAAGTAAGCAAAGCACGGTAGCCCATTGTATTTCCGCCTGCGTTGAAGTCATCATGCATAGGTTGCCCGTCGGCTCGATATGTACCTAAGTATCCGTCAGGACGCTGTTTGGCGAGTGCGGCATTAACCCATTTTTCCGCCTTTTTCATAAGCCCCTTATCACCTAAAGTGTAAGCCAGCATTATAAGACCTGTCCAGTAGTTACCCGAAATTTCAGCACCCCAGCCTGCCTGATTTGCCTTGCTCCAATCATTTACATAATTGTCTTCGACATAAGGTGACCATATCATTTCAGGTTCAATTTCGTCCAAATGACCGCCAATACCGTCCTTGTTGCGTAAAAGCTGGTCACGCAAAAAACCTTCCGCTTTAATACTACCGAGCGGTAATGGATTTAATTTTCTGTATAGCATAAATAATACCCCCGAAATTTAATATCTAATCTTATTATATTGCATAATGAAAATTACACAATAAAATATCTTCTCAAAATATTGCAATTTCTTCCCCAATGTGTAAAATATTATATGGTGATGTTATGCAAATTAAATATAATACTGAAAAAATCAATCGAATATTAAATGATTTATCTTTGCTTACGGGGGTAAGTATTGATTTTCTCGATAATAATTACAATACTATAACTGAAGGGACAACAAGAAATCCTTTTTGTATTCATTTTCAGCAAGATAAGGGATACAAAAACGAATGCAAACAATCGGATAAATTTATTCTTGAAAAGTGCAAAAGGAGCGGAAGACTTGAAAGTCATATATGCCACGCAGGTCTTTATGATTTTGCAATGCCGTTAAAAAAACGTGGAATTACCGTAGGCTATTTTATTTTCGGACAGATAAAATCTACATTATCTCCTGAAAATTCAGGCAAAGGCAAGGCAAGAGAGTACTATAAGAAAACGCCGTTTTATAGTGACGAAAAGATAGAAAGTCTAAAAGATTTATTGCCACAGATATTATTTGAAAATGCAATAACATTTGAATTTGACAGCTTTGCTGCCGAAGTCGGCGAATATATAGAAAGTAATATGCAAAAGAATTTAAGCATTGATTCACTTTGCAGAAAATTCAATATTTCTAAAAATTATCTTTATAAGACCTTTCATACTTCTTATGGATGTACTGTTAATGATTATGTAAGTAATATGAGAATGAAAAAGGCTCAAATGCTTCTCAAAGAAACAAATGAGCCTGTGTATAAAATTGCAGAAACGGTGGGTATGCGGAACTATACATATTTTTGCAAGCTGTTTAAAGCTAAAAACGGCATTTCACCGAGCCTTTACCGCAAGAGCTGATATTTTAGTTTGTCTTTTTGCGGTGAAGATATGTGAAAACAAAAATCGCCATAAGCGGGAACAGCATTCCAACAAGCATTCCTGCCTTCATTCCAAGCTGTTCTGTACTTATTTTTAAACCGTTTGCTAAATTTATAGCCGCAGGATTTTTAAGCACCGTATCGGTTACTATTCCTACAAGCTGAGGACCTACCGAAGCGCCTAAATCTCCGCCTGCAGCCATTAAAGCGAATACAAAAACTCCGCCTTTAGGGAAACGGTCGGAGGCTGCAACCAGACTTCCCGGCCACAGCATAGCAGTACAAAATCCGGTAAAGGCACAGGCAATAAGTCCTATTATGGGATTGCCGATTATCGCCGCTGAGCCATAGCACAAAGCCGCCCCGACGGAGCCTAAAAGCATTACCTTTGTTATGTTTTTGCCCTTTTTGGCGTAAAGTGTACGACCTAAGCCTAACATAAATCCAAACAATGCCACGCCGAATATATCACCCCATACTTTAGGGATGTTCAGTGCCTTTTCTATGTAGCTTGAGCTCCATTGAGACATTGTACATTCTGCCGCACCGCCGAAAAATATTCCTGCAACGCAAAGCAAAAGGGTTTTATTTTTTAAGAAGCCTAAAGCAGATGAGGTTTTTTCAGGCGTTTCCATTTTGGGAATTTCCGTATTAGAAAAGAGTATACAGCTTAAAAAGGGGACTATGCTAAAAAATACAGCTAAAAACTGCCAGTTTTTTGAGCCGAATACAAGTACAAATAAGGTGCTGATAATAGTTACAGGAACAACACCCCAGGCATAAATTGAATGGAGCTTGCTCATTTCTCTGTCAGGGTCTTTTGAAGGTATTGCCGCAATTACGGGACTTATAAGCACTTCTGCAAGTCCGCCCGAAAAGGAAAAAATAAATGTACCGATAACCAATCCTATGTATACGGAATTTGGAAACAATGTCGGAGAGGCGGCATAAATAAGCAGTCCTACAGCGGCAATTAAGGGGGTAAGCTTTACCGCCAAAGGAATATTGAATTTATGTGAGAAAAATGAGAAAATCAAATCAATACCTAATTGCGTGACAAAGCCGATAAGTATTAAAAGACCCAAAAGGGAGTAGGAAATGCCGTAAAGGGTACGGAAGGTAAGAAAAAGCACGGGTGGCATATTTGCAACCACCGCCATTGTTATATTTGTTGTATAGCAAGCTAACTTTAAACGTCTGTATTTTTGCATAAGAAACCTCAGGAGTGAATTATTCGTGTTTGCTTACACCTTTATAAGAGAAAACTCCATAATATTTTTCACCGTTTTTATTTACAAACGGAGCTACGGTGTAGGTATATTTGTTTTTGCTGTTAATTTTATTATCGACAAATGAAGTGCCGGTAGTATCGGTTATTTCTTCCCAAGCATCAGTATTAACCCGCCTGAAAACGGTATAGCCGTCAGCCTTTTCGTTTGCTTTCCAGGTGACTTTAAGGCTATCGCTTTCGGCTTCAAGCTTCAGGTTTTCCGGTTTTTCGAGGTCATACATTCTGTGCTTTGAATCTAATTCGATACTCAGCACATACGGCTTTATGTATTCGTAATACTTGTTATAGGAGTTTTCCCAGGAGCTGTAAGCCTTGTCATTACGCTTGTTTTTAAGCCCGTATGTTTTAACAAGATACTCCGAAATATAATATGTAAATTTTATAGAGCCGTGTATGTTTGTATGAGTGTCATTATAAAAGTCGGTTTTAAAATTTATGCCTAATTCGTCTGCCTTGTCCTTTAAATCAAGCACGGTATAACCCCTTGAGGTTATCATATCACGAACGGTATTTATCTGCATAACCGCTTTTTCACTTTCTTCGGCTCTGGGAACCGAAACAAATACTATTTTCAGTTTTTCTTTATCGCAGTAATCAAGCAGGCTGTTTATTCCGTCCTCTGCTGTTTTTGAAATTTTACTTGTTTTATCCGAAGTCTTTATGAGCGGCAAAAGATTTTTAATTCGGTCAAGATACCATATATATGTATTTCCGCCCTTGATTTCCCGTGTGTCGGTATTAAAAAGCTCGGGTGTTATTTTGCTGTAATTGTTGTGAAATTTGATTATCGGAAAATAAAACTCCAGTCTATCCTCGAAAGACATATCAGAAAGGTCGCAAAGATGGTCTATAAATTCTATTTTGTTCTTTGAAAAGGGCATATTATCGACCATTAAATGCATAACATTTTTGGTTATCTTTTCTTCTCCGATTGTATTTATATTTACTACATATACAGCATCGGGCTGAGTTTTACGTGCTTCCTTTATTAAGTACTCTGTAACGTGTAAGGGCTGTAAAGAACAGGTATAAGGAGCTACCGCTATTCCGAATTCTTCCCAGGCTAAATTCTGATTCCAGAATGCAAAACAGTTACTTGAGCCTAAGTAAACCGCATCTAAACTTTCTTCCTCTTCGTGGTAAATGCCGGTCATCCAGTGGTATTGCATATCGTTGGAGGAGCGGATTAAAAGTGTGTTGAATTTGTCAAATAAAGTCGCAAAAATAAGCAGAAAAACGGTTGTTCTTATCAGAAAATTCCATTTCATATAAATATATCTCCTAAAATTTGCTTAGATATAATCTATTATTATGATTTGGATTATATCACACTTTTATTTAGTTATCAAGCCGTTGTTTTTATTATAATAATATTGACAAAATTTTGCCTTTGGTTTACAATCTATATTGTAATTCTTATATAATTAAATAAAAATGTGCAGGAGAGAAAAAATGTCAGTAAAAGTGTCACCGTCTGTACTAACGGCGGATTTTTTAACCCTCTCGGAGGATATTGAAAAGTTAGAAGGTGCAGGAGTGGATATGCTCCATTTAGATGTTATGGACGGTATTTTCGTTCCTAATATTTCTTTTGGAGTGCCGGTTATAAAATCAATTAAAAAGCATTCTGCTGTTCCTTTGGACGTGCATCTTATGATAGACCGCCCTCACAGATACATAAAGGAGTTTGCATCAGTTGCGGATATTTTGGGCTTTCATTATGAAGCAGGAAGTCCCGTTGCAGAGACTTTAAAGGAAATAAGGGAGCTTGGTTGCAAATCCTGCCTTACAATAAAACCTTGCACCAAGGCAGAAGAAATTTTTGAATTCTTACCCCTTTGTGATATGGTGCTTGTAATGTCGGTAGAGCCTGGCTTTGGCGGACAAAGCTTTATGCCGTCTGCTTTGCCTAAGCTTACTGCACTTAAAGCAGAATGTGAACGTTTAGGTCTTAATGTTGACTTAGAGGTTGACGGCGGTATAAATGCCGAAACCGCACCTCAGGCAGTAAAGGCAGGGGCTAATGTTTTAGTTGCAGGAAGTTACCTTTTCTGTGACGAAATGAAGGAGCGCACGCAGTATCTCAAGCACCTTTAATAAAGCAGCCTGCAATTTTTGAAACTGCCTTTTCGCCTATAACAAGCTTACCGTATTCCTTTGTGTATTCGTAATGGATTCTTTCGGTATAAAATCTTTTGCAAAATTCGTGCAAGGTAAGAAAATAATCCTTTTCACGTTCGCTTTCAATAAGCAAACGGTATGCGTTGTCGGTTCGGTAAAGTCGGCTTCTGTTAAGAGAGCGTTTGGCGGATTTGAGATAAAAAGCGGCTTTTATAAGGCTTTCGCTGTCGGTAAATTCTACGGTGTAAAGATTCGTCTTTTTCCCCGAATCACTTCCGGTAAGTATTATAACACAGCCGAAATTTTTCCCTGCGTGTATTTTGGCACTAAGTCTTTCGCAGTTTGTTAAGGAGTGTTCTTTGGCTATGTCCCGAAGCAGGGCTTTTATAAGTAGCTTCGTACCCTCGGACATACTTAAAAGCTTTTCGTAAGAGCAAAAACAGCAGATGACTTCGGTGTCGGTGAGGACGATTTTTAGTTTGTGCGGATTTATTTCGGATACAAGCATAAGTTTCACTCCCGATTAAAGATTACCTCATTTGTCAATATTAAAAATGAGGTGTTTTTATGAAAAAGAAGAATTATTCCTCTAAGGAATTATTTGTAAAATCAATGGTTTATACTGCCGGGGCATTGGCTTTGTTTTTAATAGGCTATGTATCGGCAGGGTATTTTTTTGGATAGGAGATAGAGAAATGGATTACAGTAGTTTGAAAAGCGGTACCGATATAAGAGGTATTGCAAGCAATTTGGGCGGTAAAGAGGTTAATTTAACCCCCGAAGCGGTTTATGATATTACAGCCGCTTTTGTGGTTTGGTATGTTAATAAATTTGGTAAGAATCCGAATGAGCTTATTATAGCTTTGGGCAGAGATTCCCGTATTACGGGCAAAAGCATTGCCGAAAATGTTATAAAAGCCCTTAATAATGCGGGTGTTACGGTAATTGATTGCGGTCTTGCTTCAACCCCTGCAATGTTTATGACAACGGTTGATTTAAAGACAGATGCTGCGATTCAGATTACAGCCAGCCATCACCCCTTTGACCGTAACGGTCTTAAATTCTTTATCCCTTCGGGTGGACTTGATTCAGGTGATATTTCCGATATAGTAGCCCTCGCTAATAATGGAGAAGAGATAATCTGCAACTGCGCTGGTGTTACAATAAAGGCAGATTATATGACCGTTTATGCTGCAAGACTTCGCAGAATGATTTGTGAAGCGGTAGGCAAAACTGAAGCTGAACAACCTCTTAAGGGATACAAAATAGTGGTTGATGCAGGTAACGGAGCAGGCGGTTTTTATGCTGAAAATGTTCTTAAAAAATTGGGAGCAGATATTACGGGCAGCCGTTTCCTTGAACCTGA
>JAZQHX010000141.1:0-7682 GCA_045540835.1 Acutalibacteraceae bacterium
AGATAGTCCGTTTTTATTCTATATTTTAAGCTTTCAAATATTCATCAATTGCCTTAGCGGCGGGTTTTCCTGCGCCCATTGCGAGAATAACGGTAGCTGCCCCCGTAACGGCATCGCCGCCTGCGTAAACTGCATCTTTTGTGGTTTTCATATTTTCGTCCACAATAAGGCAACCACGTTTATTAGCTTCAATTCCGCTCGTAGTAGTCCTTATGAGCGGATTAGGAGAAGTACCGAGCGACATAATTACAGAATCCACATCTAAAACAAACTCAGAGCCCTCAATTTCTACGGGGCGACGTCTGCCAGAGCTATCCGGCTCACCGAGTTCCATTTTTATACACTCAATAGCCTTTACCCTGCCATTTTCATCACTTAAAATCCTTGTCGGATTACAAAGGAGCTTGAATTCGATTTCCTCTTCTTTTGCGTGGTGAACTTCTTCTTTACGTGCAGGCATTTCCTCTTCACTTCTGCGGTAGATTATGTATACGTGCTCTGCACCAAGTCTTTTCGCACAGCGTGCAGCGTCCATTGCAACGTTACCGCCACCAACAACAGCAACAGAATTTACCTTCTTTATTGGGGTATCATATTCGTCAAGATACGCCTTCATAAGGTTAATTCGGGTTAAGAACTCGTTAGCGGAATAAACGCCGACACTGCCTTCACCCTCAATGCCCATAAACATAGGAAGTCCTGCTCCCGAGCCAATAAACACAGCCTCATAGCCCATATCAATAATTTCATCAACCGACAAAACCTTACCGATAACCATATCGGTCATAATTTCTACACCCAAAGCCTTTAAGCCGTCAATTTCATCAGCCACAATACTTTTAGGCAAACGGAATTCGGGGATACCGTACACGAGTACTCCGCCTGCGGTATGGAAGGCTTCAAACACAGTAACCTTATATCCTAGTTTTGCAAGGTCACCCGCACAGGTAAGTCCCGAAGGACCTGCACCGATTACAGCAACCTTTTTGCCGTTTTGATTTATTTCGGGGATTTCACGTTTGCAGTTTTCTCTGTACCAATCAGCAACAAAGCGTTCAAGTCTGCCAATAGCTACACTCTCCCCCTTTATACCCCTGATACACTTACCCTCGCATTGACTTTCCTGAGGGCAAACTCTACCGCAAACTGCAGGTAGTGAATTGGTTTCGTTAATCTTTTTATATGCCGCTTCAAATTCACCATTTGCTACAAGGGCTATAAATTCGGGAATTTTTACATTAACGGGGCAACCCGAAACACAAGGTTTGTTCTTGCAATTAAGACAACGTGTTGCCTCTTCGACCGCCATTTCAGGAGTATAACCCAAAGATACCTCTAAAAAGTTTTTATTCCTTACGGTAGGCGCCTGCTCGGGCATTTTTACTTTTTCAAGTGACATATTAGCCATTTATCGCCGCCTCCATTCTGCAGGAATGCGCTTCTTCTTCACGGTAGAAGCTGTTGCGACGCATCAATTCATCAAAATCAACCTTGTGACCGTCAAAATCAGGACCGTCAACACAAGCAAACTTGATTTCTCCACCAACGCTTACACGGCAACCGCCGCACATACCCGTACCGTCAATCATAATCGGATTAAGGCTTACAACCGTTTTAATACCGTAGCTTTCGGTAGTTTTTGCTACGAATTTCATCATAGGAATAGGACCGATTGCTATAACCAAATCGTAATTATCTTTATCGATTAGTCTTTTTAAAACATCGGTAACAAAGCCCTTTTCACCGTAAGAGCCGTCATCGGTAGTAATGTAATAATTATTACTTACCTCTTTCATTTCATTTTCGAGAATTACAATATCCTTATTTCTAAAGCCAGCAATAACGGTTGTATCAACCCCGTTATTATATAACGCTTTAGCCTGCGGATAAGCAATTGCACAGCCAACTCCACCGCCTATAACAATTGCTTTTTTTGCACCTTCGGTTTCGGTTGGAAGTCCTAACGGACCTACAAAGTCAAGAACACTATCCCCAACACCCAAAGTTGCCAATTTTTTGGTAGTAAAGCCGACAGCCTGAAAAATTATGCTGACCGTTCCCTTTTCACGGTCAAAATCTGCAACCGTTAAAGGAATACGCTCGCCCTTTTCGTCAATGCGAACTATAACAAACTGACCCGGCATTACTTTACGGGCAATAAAAGGCGCCTCAATAGTAAGCCATGTGACCTGAGAATTGAGTTCCTTTTTATCTACTATTTTAAACACTTGAATTACACCTCTTAGTGAGCAAGAAAACTAAATTACAACGCTGCCTTTAACGCTTCAACCTTATCGGTCTTTTCCCAAGGCAAATCAATATCTGTTCTGCCAAAATGACCGTAAGCGGAAGTCTGGCGGTAAATAGGACGTCTTAAATCGAGCGTATCAATAATAGCCGCAGGACGAAGGTCGAATACCGACTTGACAGCATCAGCAATTTTATCCTCAGCAACAGCGGAAGTACCAAAGGTATCAACCATTACAGAAACGGGCTGTGCTACACCGATAGCATAAGCCAACTGTACTTCACACTTTTTAGCAATACCTGCCGCTACAATATTCTTAGCTATGTAACGTGAAGCATAAGCGGCACTTCTGTCAACCTTTGTCGGGTCTTTGCCGGAGAATGCTCCGCCACCGTGACGAGCCATACCGCCGTAGGTATCAACAATAATCTTTCTGCCTGTAAGTCCCGTATCACCCTGAGGACCGCCTATTACAAAGCGTCCTGTGGGGTTTATATAAACCTTTGTATCATTATCAAAAAGGTTTTCGGGGATAATAGGCTTAATAACCTTTTCTAAAATATCAGCTCTTAATACCTCCAAAGATACATCGGCAGAATGCTGGCTTGATACTACAACTGCGTCAATTCTTGTGGGAACACCGTCATTATACTCAACTGTTACCTGAGTTTTACCGTCAGGGCACAAGTAATCAAGCTCTCCCGATTTTCTGACATCGGTAAGGCGCTTTGCCATTTTTTGAGCAAGCGAAATTGACAAGGGCATAAGCTCCTCGGTCTCATCGCAAGCGTAACCGAACATCATACCCTGGTCGCCTGCTCCGTGGAGATTGTATGCGTCCTCTTGGCCGTCTTTATACTCCATTGAATTATCAACACCCAAAGCAATATCAGCCGACTGCTTATCAATAGACGTCATAACAGCGCAGGTATTTCCGTCAAAGCCTGCTTTCGGGCTATTGTACCCGATTTCGTCCAAAACCTCACGTACAGTCTCGGGAATATTAACAGAAGCTGTGGTTGTAATCTCACCCATAACAGTAACTATACCTGTTGTACAGAAGGTCTCGCAAGCAACACGTGCAAATTTATCCTGCTCTAAAATTTTGTCAAGCACCGCATCGGAAATACGGTCACAGACTTTATCGGGATGTCCCTCTGTTACAGATTCTGATGTAAATAACATTTTAGCCATTTTATTTTCCTCCATTTTTTTAATTCGGAATGCGTAATTCGTAATTCGGAATTATCGGTGTATCGCTCGCGATACAAATATATAAATGATAACTCTATATTAAAAACCACACATTCAAAAAACCGCTCCAAAAAGAAGCGGTTTAATTCAACCTCATCTTTCGGATAATCCGTCGGATTTGGCACCTTAATATAAAATCAGGTTGCCGGGCTTCACAGGGCCGATCCCCTCCGCCACTCTTGATAAGGACATATTCAGTTCTTTACTATTTTAACACATAAAACCGATTTGTCAAGGGTTATATGTATTTATTTAGTGATATTATTTTGCCATTTTTTCAAGATTTTGTATTAAAATGCGGCAATAATTCAAATTCACCATTTAATATATATAACACTAAGAGCACACAAACAATTCCAATAATAAGTGCAGATGTATAAAGTACTACGGATTTTGCGGTTATCTTTCCGTTTCCTTCTTCCCTCTTTTTAAGCACACCGACACGTCTTAATGCGTTAGTAACGGGTTTATAAAGAATTAAGGTAGCGGCAGAATTTATAACCGATTTTATAAGATTAAAGGGTAATAATAATGACGGAATCAAAGCTACTACATCACTTTTAGAAACACCCATATAATACGGAGTAATAAAGTAGTTTGCAATCATCATAACAAGAGTTACACTTATTACCGAAAGTATTACAGAAGCAATAGCGCCGTAAAAGGTTCTTTTATATTTATATACAATACCGAACACAAAGGTAAAGGTTGCGCTTGAAATAAAATTCATTATAAGTCCGTAAAGACCCGTATCACTTACAGACAAGAATTCGAGGAAAGCCACAACCGCCGCCGATACAACGCCGTAAAGCGGGCCGTACATCAAAGATACCATAGCAAGTACTGCATCCTTGAAATCAAAGGTTAAGAATCCAACCTTGAATCTAAAAATAAAGGTAAGCAGAAAAGCGATTGCCGCAAAAACAGATGTAATTACGATTTTCTTTAAATTATTATTTTTCATAAAGCACCTCAATACAAAAAGCCCCGACTTTAAAAAGTCAGGGCATAAAAATACAATAATATATTTTTATCTTCTTTCATCCAGACTTTAACTGTCGGCTTTGGAATTTCACCAAATCGGCTGCTTTAAGCAGTTCGTGGGCTTTACCACCGGTGGGGAATCACACCCCGCCCTGAAGATTACCTCAATATTATATTATTATACAATCACTTTGTCAATGCTTAATTTCAAAGTTTTCCGATAATTCACCTTCCATACAAATTCGGTAAGTACCCTCTGGCAAGGGCAAATAATAATATTCCTCAAGATTTATTTCTCTTTCTTCCGTTTGACCGGGTTCTAAAATCAGTCCTAATTCGGTCCATTCGGAATCAATCTTTTTTCCTACCTCTTTCCATTGAGAATCAACCAATATATGAAGTGAAAAACAGTTAGAATCGCTATTTATGCAGGCTTCATCATTACTGATATTTTCAATGTAATATTTAATTACGGTATCGTCCTTAGAATAAACCTCCTTTTCGGTCGCAAATCGGATCGAATCATAGGTATAAACCTTATAATCAATATCAAATAGTTTATTTTCTTTAGAGCACGACGATAGTAAAGTAAGCACAATTACAATAAAGAATGCACAGAATTTTTTCATTAAACTAACGCTCCTTTATTTTATCATTTCGTTGAATTCAGCCTCGCTTATAACCGTAACTCCTAATTTATTTGCCTTATCAAGCTTGCTGCCTGCTTCCTCGCCTGCTAAAACATAGTCGGTCTTTTTTGAAACAGAGGAAGATGTTTTACCGCCAAAACTTTCAATAATAGCAGATGCTTCATTTCTTGTAAGTGTTGGTAAAGTACCAGTAAGAACAAAGGTTTTACCCTGAAAACGAGTGTCAACAACCTCTTTTAATGACTTCATATTAAGACCGAACGATTTCAAGGTATCAATCATTTCCCTTGTGGAATCGAGTGAAAAGAACTCATAAGCCGACTGCGCCATAATACTGCCAAAGCCGTCTATTTTTTCAAAATCTTCGGCTGTTGCATTAAGAACAGCGTCAATATTACCGAAATGCTCCGACATTAAAGCCGCCGCTTTAGCACCGATATGACGTATACCAAAAGCAAAAATAAGTTTGCTTAAATCATTCTGCTTTGAATTCTCAACCGCCGTTTTGAGGTTTTCCATACTCTTTTCGCCGCTTCTTTCCATTTTGGCGGCTTTATCATAATCTATTGTATACAAATCAACAATATTGTGAATAAGTCCCTCTTGAAGCAGTTGTTCGAGTACGGCAGGACCTAAGCCTTCTATATCCATAGCATCTCTTGAAGTGAAATGTATCAAGTGACGCAAAAGCTGTGCGGGACAGTCAGCATTAGTACAACGTATTACCGCTTCGTCGGCTTCCCTTACTACAGGTGAGCCGCAGGACGGACAAACAGTTGGCATTTTAAACACCGAAGAATTTTCACAATGCTTTGTAACACTTAAAACCTCGGGAATAATATCCCCTGCTTTGCGGACGAGTATGGTATCCCCTATGCCGATTCCCTTTGTGGCTATAAAGTCCTCATTGTGGAGAGTAGCACGGGACACAGAAGTTCCTGCAAGGGTGATTGAATCGAAAACAGCAGTAGGAGTAAGTGCACCCGTTCTGCCGACAGCTATTTCAATTTCCTTTAATACCGTTTCCTTTTCCTCGGGAGGATATTTAAAGGCTACCGCCCATTTCGGATATTTAGAGGTACTTCCCAAGGTTTGCCTATAAGACAGATTATCAGCCTTTACAACGGCACCGTCAATATCAAAGGATAAACCACCACGGCTGTCGCCTATACGTTCAATTTCCGAAATAACCTCGTCAATTGTTTTACATCTTTTATAACTCGGCAAAGTATGAAAGCCCAATTCCTTAATAAAATCAAGCGACTCTATATGTGAATTAAATTCCTTACCGTTTATATACTGAATATTAAAAATAAATATATCAAGCTCACGTTCAGCCGTTATTTTAGAATTTTTTTGTCTTAGCGACCCTGCGGCGGCATTACGTGGATTCTTAGCAGGTGCTTCACCCATCAATCCCTGACGGCTTACAAGCTTTAAAAAGCTTTCTTTAGGCATAAACACCTCGCCTCTTACACACAACTCACCGTCAAACTTTATAGCTTTGGGAATGGATTTTATCTGCATTAAGTTGGCGGTTACGTCCTCGCCTACTACACCGTCACCACGGGTAGAACCACGGAAAAACAAGCCGTCACGGTATTCAAGAGACACAGATAAGCCATCAATTTTAGGCTCAACCGAAAATTCTGTAAGGGTAGTATCTATCTTATCACCAAAGGCACGCAATTCATCAAAATTGAATACATCCTGAAGACTTTCCATTTTAACTCTATGGGTTACTTCACTGAAAAGTCTTAATGCGGCTCCGCCTACCGTTTGAGTAGGTGAATCCTCCTTTAAAAACTGCGGAAATTCCCTTTCTAAATCTTCGAGCTCACGCAGCATTGCATCGTACTCGAAATCCTCAATTTCAGGAGAATCCTCAATATAATACTTTTTATTATGATACTTTAAAGTATCACTTAGCTCCTTAATTCGTTTTTCGGCTGTTAAAATGTCCATTATTATACCTACTTTATTCGACTATTGCCCCATAATCATTTATAAGACCACCCGTGTTGTCTGTGGGGCTTTCTACAACATTTGTAAATGCATCGGGTGATTTTCCTACAATTACGGTCTGTGCCGCTATTGCAGAGGTTTTGGTTTCAATAGATTTATTATATCCTGCAATCACAAGATTACCTTTAATCATAATATCAACCGTAATAATATGCAAAACCTGATTGATTCCTGCTGACTCAAACTTTTGCGTAAAATCAACAAAAGCTGTCGTTGTCACCTGCATTTTAAATTTAACTTTCGGTCCGAATCCGTTAGTAAAATCGTTATTAAAAAAAGTTCCTATCGGAATACCTAAATCGTACTGCTCTTTTGATGCGACTATTCTTGCAACCTCATTAGAAATGCGGCTTTTTAAATAGTTTACTTCATAAATATCAATTTCAAGACTGGTCACATACCCGTCATTATTATTTGTCAGTTTTACAATATCGTTATATGTAATATTCTCATTCTTGAGTATTTTAATAACCGCTTCGTTTGCGGAATTAAGCATTATAGTCTCAGCAATGCTTACGGCG
>JAZQHX010000142.1:0-2040 GCA_045540835.1 Acutalibacteraceae bacterium
ATATTTTATATCACAAAGCAATGTTATGGAAACGATGAGTACCGCAGGTATGAAGGGATAAAAAGCGGCGAAAGGAAGAAAGTTGATGAAAAAATTTAAAAAGCTTACAGCTTTAATATTTTCTGCTGTTTTGTTGCTTAATATCTGTATGCCCGCTTCGGCTGAGCAAATACGTGTTACAGATAGTTTTACCCATCAGGATACGGGGAGCGGAACTAAGCTGAGTGTTGCTATGCCGGATGCTTTTGCGGTTGAAACAATTGTTAATGCAAGAAGCCTTGGGCTAGAAGAATCCTACGGAACAATAGTTGATATAGATTGTGATAAAAACGGCAATTGTTTTATTTTAAGTGAAGACGGAATAATAGTCGAGTTTGACCGACAATTTAAATTCGTGAAATATCACGAGCCGATAGATAATTCGGGAAAGCCGTATGATTTTTATGGTGCAAAGGGTATTTATGTAAATGATGGCGAAATTTATATTGCCGATACTATGAACAGCAGGGTGGTTTGTTTTAAGGACAACAAAGCTTTAAAAGAAATCGTAATGCCTGAATCAGCATTGATACCGTCAGATTTTGTTTTTTCTCCTACAAAGGTAGAAAAGGACAGCAAGGGATACCTTTATGTAATAAGTGAAGGCTCGTATTACGGTGCTGTTATGTATGACCCCGATGGAGAATTTGCAGGCTTTTACGGTGCAAATACCGTTTCGGCAGGTGTTCTGTCAACGCTTGGCTATATATGGGACACCCTTACAAGTAATGACACAAAGAGAGCTAAAAAGGTTAAAACATTACCTTTTCAGTTTGTAGATATATGTATTGATAATAAGGATTTTGTTTATACCTGTACCGGACTTACTTCGGATACAAACTCAACAGGTCAGATAAGAATGTTAAGTCCGGGCGGAAGTAATATTCTTTACAGACGTCAGCATAACGGCTCACGAGTGGGTTCTTCCTCATTTGTTTTCGGTGAAACCGATTATGCAAAAAGACTTAATAAGAAAATAGATCAGGATTTCGAAAGTATCAAGGTAGATGATAACGGATTTATTTATGCTTTGGATTTAACCTACGGTCTTATATATGTGTACGATACCGATTGTAATCTGCTTACTGCATTTGCGGGGGGAAGAGGAAACGGAAAGCAAAACGGAGTATTTCCGTCACCTGTAGCACTTTCTGTTTATGGCAATAGGGTATATGTTGCCGATTCATTGGAAAACAGCGTAACGGTTTTTTCTATGACTGATTTTGGAAATGATCTTTTTTCAGCACAGAAAAAAACACTCGAATCAAAGTATTCCGAGAGTGAGAATCTCTGGAGCAAGGTATTAAAGAAGGATTCACATAATCAGTTGGCCTTGAGGGGAATGGCAAAGGTTTGCTACATAAAGGGCGATTACAAAAAAGCACTTGAGTATTCCGAAGAAGGACTCGATTATGTTATTTACGGTCAGGCACTTAAAATGGTGCAGGATGAGTTTATAAATAAGAATTTCACCTGGCTGTTTTTAGGTGCAATTGCGGTTATAGCTCTGATTATAGTTTTAATTATTTATAAAAAGAAAAAGCAAATCCGACTGATAAAGAACGAAAAATTTAAAATATTTTTTAATGGATTTTTGCATCCGTTTGATGCGTATAATGCGGTTCGTTATAAGAATATGGGCTCATTAAAAATCGCACTGGTTATGACAGTTCTCTACTTTGTTTCGTCGGTACTTACTGTTTTGTGCTGTAATTTTCGTTATACAAGCTTTGATACTACTACCTTCAGTTCAACCTTTCAGCTTGTAAAAAGTGTAGGACTTATTATTCTTTGGTCACTTGCAAACTGGGGAGTAAGTGTATTACTCCAGGGTATAGGAAAGTTTAAACACGTATTTATTGTTACCGCTTACAGCGTGTTACCAATAATTATTTATAATTTTATTTCTATCCCTGTTTCTTATCTTATTACATCTCCTACAAGCACCTTGATGGATGGTATGAGCCTTGTGGCAATGTTCTGGACAGGAATAGTTCTTAC
>JAZQHX010000143.1:0-2905 GCA_045540835.1 Acutalibacteraceae bacterium
TCTTATCGCTTTCAATTACCCAAAGTGCAAAAGGCTCACCAATATCTACAAGCTTATCTTCATAGCCCAATTCGTCGCAAACTTTATCGGCATAACCTCTTGGATAACCTGTAACGATTCTATCCACCAAGGTCGAGCAGAAAACATTATTATTCTCTACCCAATTTTTAAACTCCGCAGATAAATTCCAAGCATCGCAAAGAGCTAAAACACATTCTTTTAATTTCTTTCCGTTTTCTTCAATAAGTTCAACGGGGAGAATTATTAAACCTTTATCTTCTGCACCCGAAAAGGCAGTATATCTTTCATAAAGGAATTTTGTAAGTTTTCCGGGGTAGGTATTTGGTAGTCCATCAAAAGAATCATTTTTATCTAAAACTATTCCCGCCTCGGTAGTGTTGGAAACAATGAAACGTAACGTTTCAAGATGTGCTAAAGACATATATTCCTCATAATCCTCACCGCAATCAAGTACCTTTGAAACCGAAGTAATAATACGGCTATCGTTTACCACTTTTCCGTTTTCTTTGCCTCTTAAAACTACTGTATAAAGGTTGTCCTGCTCCTTAAATGCTTGGAGATTTCCGAAAGAAATAGGCTTTACAATAGCAATACTACCGCCAAAAACTCCCTTATCGTTTGCTATATCTATCATATAGTCAACAAATGCACGAAGAAAGTTACCTTCGCCAAACTGCATAACCTTTATGGGATATTCTGTTTTCACAGCTTTATCTTTAATATTCATATTTGCACCTATATATTAAAATACTTTTCTGCGTTGTTATAGCAAATATCCTTTATGATTTTACCGAGAGTTTTCTCATCATTCGGGTATTCGCCGTTTTCTACCCACTCACCTATTATGTTACAAAGTATTCTTCTGAAGTATTCGTGACGGGTGTAGGATAAAAAGCTGCGTGAATCGGTAAGCATACCTATAAAATTGCCAAGCAATGAAAGATTTGCAAGGGACTTTATCTGTGCTTCCATTCCCGATTTGGTATCAGAGAACCACCAAGCCGAGCCGTGCTGAATTTTACCCTCTACCTCAGTTCCCTGGAAGCAGCCAAGTATAGTGCCGAGCAGTTCGTTATCCTGCGGGTTTAATGAATAAAGAATAGTTTTAGGTAAAGCGTTTTCATATTCTAATGCATTTAAAAAGCCTGTAATTGCTTCGCCGCAATCCTTAACAGATATACAGTCAAAGCCTGTGTCAGGACCTAAACGCTCGAACATTTTGGTATTTGTATTTCGCTGTGCTCCATAATGAATCTGCATTACAATACCACGTTTTGCGTATTCTTTGCCTAAATGCAACAATATTGCAGTTTTGTATTTATCTGCATCTTCTTGCGATACAGTACCGCCGTTTATAACAGTTTTAAAAATCTTTTCTATTTCCTCATCACTTGCAGGTGAATATACAACATAATCGAGTCCATGGTCGGTAGCTCTGCAACCTAATTCACAGAAAAAGTCAAGACGGTTTGAGAGTGCTTTTTTAACATCCTCTGCCTTTTTAATTTCAATGCCAGATACTTCGGATAATTTTGCTATGTATTCCGTGAATCCTGCCTTTTCGATATTTACTGCTTTATCGGGGCGGAAAGACGGCGCTACAATTACGTCAAAGGATTTATCTTCTTTAAGCTTTTTGTGCCACTCTAAAGAATCAATCGGGTCATCGGTAGTGCCAATCATTTTGACATTGGATTTCTTGATAAGAGAACGAACGGTCATATCATCATTCTGAAGTTTTTTATTACAAAACTCGTACACTTCGTCTGCCGTTTCTTCGTTTAAAACACCGTCATAACCGAAATATCTTTTAAGCTCCAAATGTGTCCAATGATACATCGGGTTACCAATAGCCTTTGTAAGCATTCGGGCAAAATGTCTGAACTTTATTAAATCGTCGGCATTACCTGTGACTTCGTCCTCATTTGCACCGTTTGAACGGATAAGACGCCATTTATAATGGTCTCCGCCAAGCCATATCTGAGTGATATTATCGAACTTTTTGTCCTCATATATCTCCTGCGGATTTATATGGCAATGGTAGTCGATTATCGGCATATCTGAAGCATATTCGTGATAAAGCTTCTTAGCCATTTGGGTTTTCAGTAAAAAATCTTCTGTAATAAACATAAAAAACACATCCTATCTGTATATATAAAATCCGTTACCGAATATCTGCTGAGACTCAGAATAAACAATAAACGCATCCTTATCAATGCTTAGTATATTCTTTTGAAAAGCTTCTACTTCACGGTCTTTAAGAGCACAAAACAAAAGCTTTTTATCCTCCGAGCTGTATGCACCTACCGCATTTATAACCGTTACTCCACGATGTGAGGTTGAAATAAGCCGCTCGGATATTTCTTCCCCTTTAGAAGTAATTACAAATACAATTTTTGAAACGTTCAATTTCTTTATTAACCAATCAATAAAAAAGCTTGAAAAGAACATAGCAAAAATTCCAAATAACACAAGCTCTGTATTTTTAAATACTATAAGCGACGCTCCAATAACAAGACTGTCAACAACAAGTAAAAGCTTTCCTATTGGAAATCTTGGCAAAAAATGCTGAATAAGCCTGCCTAAAATATCGGTTCCACCGCAGGAAGCACCGCCTACAAAGGTGATACCCAAACCTATACCGTATAACGTACCGCCGTAAATGGTAGCGAGTAAAACATTATTTGTAACTGCGGGCAAATAAGAAAACAACTGCACAAATAAAGAAAGCAGACCCGAACCCAGCAAGGTTTTCAAAGTAAATTCCTTACCAAGAAATTTAAGACCTATAAGCAGTAAAAAAATATTTATTATTGCAAAGGTAAGACCCGGCGGAAATTCGAGTGTTTGATAAAGAATAAGTCGGAGGCCAAGCGGTCTTAGG
>JAZQHX010000144.1:0-4384 GCA_045540835.1 Acutalibacteraceae bacterium
GCTAAAACGGGCAATACGGTTGAGGTAGATATATGATAAGGCTTGGCACTGTCGGTACGAGCAATATATGTGATGAGTTTTTGTCGGCTGCAAAATTGCAGGGTGAATATGTACTTGAAGCGGTTTATTCAAGGAATTACGAAACGGGTCTTGAATTCGCAAAAAAGCATAACTGTGAAGGGGTATTTACCGATTTGCAGGAAATGGCAAATAGTGAAAAAATTGATGCGGTATATATCGCCTCACCCAACGTTTTTCATTATGAGCAAAGCCGTTTGTTTTTAGAAAACTCAAAGCACGTAATCTGTGAAAAGCCGATAACTACCAATTCAGCCGAATACAGAGAGCTTAAAAGCATTGCCGATAAAAAGGGACTTATTTATACCGAGGCTATTATGTCAAGACATAATAAAGAACACATAAATATATTTAAGGCTTTAAAGCAAATCGGAAAAATACGTTATGCAAGATTGGATTTTCACCAGCGCTCAAGCCGATTGGATAGATTTTTAAAGGGTGAAAAGGTTAATATTTTCGATATGTCGCTAAAAGCAGGCTGCCTTATGGATTTGGGTGTTTACTGTGTGTATGCGGCTCTGGATTTGTTAGGTAATCCTAAAGAAATTCTGTCATCTAAGAGTCACTTTTTTGATAACGGTGCGGATTTTTGCGGTACAGCAATTCTTGATTACGGTGAATTTACTGCAAATTTAAGCTACGGCAAAGCAGGACAGTCGGTAATAGGAAGTGAAATAATAGGTGACAGCGGAGCACTTGTTATCCCCTCTGTTTCGCAGTTTGCAGATATAAGCCTTGTGAAAAATGGTGAAAAAACACCTGTCACCAAAAAAATAAGTAAGGTAGAGGTTATGGTGGGTGAGGCTCAGGCTTTTGCAAATTATATTCTGCGGTTTGATAATTACCGTAATGAATATAACGAGGTATCAGCCTTGTGCCAGAACGTAATCGCTGTAATGGATGAAATAAAGCAAAAAGCGGGAATTGTTTATCCCGATAAAATATGAAATTTAAGGAGGAAAATTATGAAATTAGGAGTAGTAAGCGCTATTTATGACGGTTTTACTTTTGAAGAAATGATTGACGATGTAGCCAAAAACGGTTGTAGTTGCGTAGAGGTTGCCTGCTGGCCGCAGGGTAAGGCTGAAAGAAGATATGCGGGAGTAAGCCATATAGATGTTGATAATACATTGGCTGATTATATAGCATATATTAAGGATTACTGCGCTAAAAGGAAAGTTGAAATTTCTTCACTTGCTTTTTATCCTAACACTATGGACGGTAATCTTGAAAAAAGACAGGCAAGTATTGACCACCTTAAAAAGGTTATAAATATGAGCGCACTTCTGGGTGTTAATATGGTTACTACCTTTATCGGACGTGACCAGACAAAAACAGTAGAAGAAAACCTTGAAATTTTCAAAGAGGTTTGGCCTCCTATTATAAAGCTTGCAGAAGAAAAGGGAGTTAAGGTTGCAATAGAAAACTGTCCTATGCTCTTTGGCAAAGACCAGTGGCCGGGCGGACAAAATCTGTTTACAACCCCTAAGCTCTGGAGAAAAATGTTTGAAATGATTCCGAGTGATAACTTCGGTATCAACTATGACCCGAGCCATTTTATCTGGCAGCAGATAGACTATATTAAGCCTATTTATGAGTTTAAGGATAAGATTTTCCATGTACATTGTAAGGATATTAAGATGTACCCCGATAAGCTTAACGATGTGGGCGTAATGGCATATCCGCTCGAATATATGTCTCCTAAGCTTCCGGGTTTGGGTGACGTTGACTGGGGCAAATATATTTCTGCTTTGACAGATATAGGCTATGACAGCTTTGTTTGCGTTGAGGTAGAGGATAAAGCGTTTGAAAGTTCTAAAGAAAAGATTCTCGATTCAGTAATTTTAAGCTGTCGGTATCTCCGTCAGTTTGTAATTTAAAATTTATTTCAGGAGGAAACTAAAATGGCAAAGTTGGATATGAACGATTTTTCCACTAATATGACCGCAGGTGGGGAAGTTTACAGCGAAAAGAAATTGCGTATCGGTATTATCGGTACAGGCGGTATTTCCGGTTCTCACATTCAGGCTTATCTCAATCAGCCTGATGTTGAAATCGTAGCAGGCTGTGACCTTATTGAGGGTAAGGCACAAGAAAAGTTTGCAGATTACGAAATTGAGGGCGCAAAGTATTTCACCGATTATAAGGAAATGATTGATACGGTAGAAATGGACGCTGTATCGGTTTGTACATATAACTGCACCCACGCAGAATGTACCATTTACGCTTTGGAGCACGGAATTCACGTTTTGCTCGAAAAGCCCTTTACCGTAACCTTGGACGAGGCTGTTGAGGTTATGAAGGCTGAAAAGAAGAGCGGTAAGATTGTATCCGTTGGATTCCAGCCCAGATTTGATGCTAATATGCAGATGATTAAGAAAATTGTTCAGTCGGGCGAATTAGGACGTGTTTACTATGTACAGACAGGTGGCGGACGCCGTCATGGTATCCCCGTTAGCTGGAGCGAAACCTTTATCGAAAAGGATAAGGCAGGTTTAGGTGCTTTGGGTGATATTGGTTGTTATTCACTCGATTTGGTTCTTAATGCTTTAGGTAATCCTAAGCCCCTTACCGTTTCGGGTACTGCTACCGATTATTTCGGTACGACCGAGGAGGCTTATGCCGAGGTTGGAAAGCCCGAATGTGCAAAGAAATTCGGTGTTGATGATTTTGCATCTGCTTATATCCGTTTGGAGGGTGGAATTATCCTCGACTTCCGTATTGCTTGGTATATGCACGTTGACACTCCCGGAGATACCATTATTATGGGTACAAAGGGTGCTTTGCGTGTGCCTTCAACCGACTGTTGGAATGGCTCGTTTAATAAGCCTATGACCCTTTATCACGATGTTGCAGGTAAGCCTGTTGAGACGGTAATTCCGCTTCTTCCTGCTACTAAAGATTTGTGGAACAGAAAAATCCGCTCCTTCCTTAATGCAATTATTAAGGGCGAAAAGGCTCCCGTTCCTACAGATGAGATTATCTACAATCAGGCTATTCTTGATGGTATTAACCGTTCAAGTAATTTGGGACGTGAAGTAGAAATAGAAATCCCCGAGATTTAAAGGAGTAATATTTATGAATTTTCCAGTTGCATTACAGCTTTATTCAGTACGTGACGATATGGCAAATGACTTTTACGGCACACTTAAAAAGGTTAAGGAATTAGGCTATGACGGTGTGGAATTTGCAGGACTTTACGGAAAGACCACAAAGGAAGTAAAGGAAATGTGCAAAGAAGTAGGTTTAACACCTATTTCGGCTCACGTACCTCTTGTTGATATGATGAGAGATGACAGTATTTTAGAAGTATATGCCGAAATCGGTTGTGAGTTTGTTGCAATTCCTTATCTTAATGAGGAATTCCGTCCCGGTCAGGAGAAGTTTTCTGAGGTAATCGAGTTCGCAAAGAAGCTGGGTAAAAAGGCAAACGAGCTTGGAATGAAGCTTTGTTACCACAACCACGATTTTGAATTTGTAAAGCTTGACGGTGAGTATGCGCTCGATATTCTTTACAAGGAAGTTCCTGCCGATATTTTACAGCCTCAGCTTGATACCTGCTGGGTGAATGTAGGCGGAGAAAACCCCGTAGATTACATAAATAAGTATGCAGGCAGAATCGATATACTTCACCTTAAGGATTTTGTAGGCTCTCGGAGTGAAAATATGTACGCACTTATCGGAATAGATGAGAATGAGAAAAAGGATACCGGCGGTAAGTTTGAATTCCGTCCCGTAGGCAAAGGCGTGCAGGATTTCCCCGCAATTTTAGCTGCTGCCGAAAAGGCAGGTACTAAGTGGGTTGTAGTCGAGCAGGACAGCCCCAGCCTTGGTCTTACTCCTATGGAGTGCGCAAAGGCAAGTATAGACTATCTTAAAACTTTATAATTTATTATAGATTTGTAGGGGCAGGCGTCCCCGACTGTCCGAAAAACACCTTTGTTGCTATTGGTAACAAGGGTGTTTTATCGTATATAAAGCTACATTTTAATAAAACAGTTGTAAAACCTGAAAAATTGTGTTAAACTAATAATGCCAAACAAAATTTCATAGATTACCGTAAAGCAGTGTATTTTTATATTTATTTGGGTAAAAATACAATTGCTCTGTTTTGGCATACACTGGTTTTATGGTATATGTTGAAATTTTGTTTGGCGACAGTCATAGCTATGTGTTTTTCGGTGCGTAGGCTTTGTCTGCGCACTTTTTTATTTTGGGGTTTTAGTATGAATAAGGAAGACTATAAGCTTAATGAACGAATCGCTGTTTATCGCCGCCTTGCAGGATATTCACAAGCTGAAGCTGC
>JAZQHX010000145.1:0-2113 GCA_045540835.1 Acutalibacteraceae bacterium
CGATTACATTTTTGACGCTAAGGGAAAAATTGTGTCGGCAGGACTGGTGGACATTCACGTTCACCTTAAAGGTTTAGCGTCACCTATGTTTGGCGTTGGTGCTGAAATTTCAAGCTTTCCGTTTGGTGTAACGGCGGTTAATGATGCAGGAAGTGTGCAGGGTGACCGTGCATTGCTTGATTATTTATCGGTTAAAAATACGGTTTTTGTTTGTGCAAGCATAAGGCAAAACCACGCAAATTTCGATGCTGCCGAAATGGGGCTTTTGAAATACGGCGATAAAGCAATCGGCATAAAGGTTTATTTCGACAAAAGCGAAAGTGTGCGTGATATAACACCGATTAAAGAAATTTGCGCTTATGCCAGAAATAAGAATTTAAAGGTTATGGTGCATTGTACGTTATCGCCTACACCAATGGCAGATATTGTTAATGCCTTATCTGAAGGCGATATTTTAACCCATGTTTTTCACGGTGGAGATAATTCTTGCTTGGAAAATGACTTTGAAGCACTGAAAATTGCAAAAGAAAAGGGCGTTATTCTGGATTTGGGGTTAGCGGGTAACGTACATACCGACTTTTTGAATTTTAAAAAATCGGTCGAAGCGGGATTTTTACCCGATGTTATCAGCACTGATATAACCTGCCTTAGTGCATATAAGCGTGGCGGTAGGTACGGTATGACAATGTGTATGAGCATTGCAAAACATCTTGGTATGCGTGATGAAGATATTTTTAAAGCTGTAACTTCTTCGGCGGCAAAAGCATTAGGCAAGGAGACCGAATGGGGTTATTTAAGGGTTGGAGGAATGGCCGATTTGGCGGTGTTCGATTATACAAACGAGCCATTCGATTTAACCGACAAAGCAGGAAACCGGGTTAAAAATGACCTGGGGTATAAATGTATGCTAACCGTTTCAGACGGTCAGATATTATATAAGAATTAAAGGAGAAATTAGTATGAGTAAAGTAGCGTTTATTACAGGAGCAGGCGGATATATCGGAGGTGAAACCGCCCTTACACTTGCAAAACAGGGAATAAAGGTTGCGGTATGTGATATAAATCCCGAAGCAATTGAAAGAACTGTCAAAAGAATTGAAGAAGCCGGCGGAGAGGCTAAAGGTTATGTTTTTGATATAACCGATTCTAAAGATGTTGACAGAGTAGTTGACGAAATTGTAAAAGATTTCGGTCGACTTGATATTATGGTGCATATTGCAGGTGGAAGTGCTCGAATTGCAGGCCCTGATGCTAAGTATGTTCCGCTTGTTGAGCAGGAAGATTACGTAATCGACCGAGTTTTAAAGGTTAATTTATATGGCGCTCTTTGGGCAAGCCGTGCCGCTGCCAGAGTTATGATTAAGCAAGGTGAAGGCGGAAAAATTATTAACTTCTCTTCGGCGGTAGCCTTTAACGGTCTTGTGGGTTCGGTTGATTATGCTGCATCTAAGGGTGGTGTAATATCACTTACAAAGGCTTTGGCAAAGGAACTGGGTCCACATAAAATCAACGTTAACAGTGTAGCCCCCGGAATTGTTATGCGTCCTGAAGAAAGCGGCGGAAGTGATAGAGCCGTTAAAACAAATTACCTTGGTATAAAATGTTTACCTGAAGACCTTGCAAATATGGTTGAATTTTTAGTATCGGATAAATCTAACTTCATCACAGGTCAAACCTATGTAGTAGACGGCGGCAGAGGCTTAGGAATGAAAGGAAGCAATTAACAATGAAAGCAATGCTTGTTGATGAAAACAAAAATCTTGTGTGGAGCGATGTTGCCGACCCCGTAATCAAAGCAGATGAAGTGCTTGTAAAGATTCACGCTGCAGCGCTTAATCGTGCAGATTTATTACAAAGGCAGGGTAAATATCCGTCCCCTGCAGGTTGCCCTGAGTGGATGGGTCTCGAAATTGCAGGAGAGATTGTAGAGCTCGGTTCAGAAGTTACCAATTGGAAAATCGGTGACAAGGTTTGCGCACTTTTAGGCGGAGGAGGTTATGCCGAATATGTAGCAGTTAAGTATGATATGTTAATGCCAATACCTAAAGGGCTTTCAATGGAAGAAGCTTCGGCTTTACCTGAGGCATATGCAACATCATATCTTAATCTTTTT
>JAZQHX010000146.1:0-3407 GCA_045540835.1 Acutalibacteraceae bacterium
AAGGCTAATTTATAAAGACCGCTTTGCTTAATATTAACTTTCCAGGTTAAAACCTGACCGACACTGCTCCAGTTTTTAGAACCGATATAGTTTATCATCAGATTACGAGGATTTGACGGAGTAACCGAAATGCTGTTATCAGATTTTGGAATAAGAGAATTAGAAGTCTTTATGTTAGCGGCTTCACCCTCAATAACAATCGGCGAGCCCTTATAATAGTCTGATTCTTTATAATTTGCGGAAATCTCTTTATAGCTTTCTATACTTTGAGGTGCTTTAAGCGCAATGCTTGCCAGAACAAAAGCCTCTTCTTGCATTTCAATAGTGATCGTATGCTTTCCTGCAGTTAATGCAAATTCATAAGGCTTAACCGCAACACCCTCTTTATCGGTTAACAGTTGAGTTGTATAGACTGAGAGTTCAGCCTGTTCAGGAGAAATCTGGTCTCCCTTATCGTCCACCCTGACCTCGCCCTTATTTGTCCAAAGGCGTGGAAGGAATACTGTTTCCATACCGTCGAAGAGATATTTACCGTCAATCTTCAGACCGATTTGTATATCCTTAGACTGACAAGGCAATTGCATATAGGTTAAATTGATATTATAAATACCGTCTTTTGGAACGGTCATTTCATAAGTGACACTGCCCTTTTGACTATCCCATTTTAAGACATTGTATTTACCTTCATACTGGGCAAGCTTTTCTACATTGCTGTTGTTTTCAGATGAATAGTTATCCCCTGCAATCACAACATCTTCATCAGCATACTCAAAGCCTGAATTTTCCGATTTATATTCATCATAGCTTTTAATTCCCGAAGCCGATTTTACAACATTGGTTTTTTCAGATTCAGTAACTGTTTGGGCAGAAAACTTATTAACTGCTAAACCTACTTGAATAGAACAAAGCAAGCCCACTACAACAAATAATGTCAAAACACGCTTAATTATATTTCTCATAAAACGCACCGTTTCTCCTTAGAAAATCAATAAATTATTCGATGTATATATGCAAAAAGATAAATACAAAAAACAATTAATTATAATGATTATAGCAGTTTAGGGAGCGATAATTCATTCAGAAATATTGCTCCCTAAAATATTCAGGCTTGCCTAAAATTTATAAAACTACTGTAATTATTATCCGATATAAAGTTTGGACAAACCGTCGTTCTTCTGGTACAGACGAATCCAGTCAATATCATATTCTGTAGGAAGACTTTCTTCATTACTCTCAACCATTTGAGATGCATCAAAACCATCTGTTTCAGATGTAATTAAATTATTACCGAAAATAACACTCAATGTAGTATCAAAACCGGTAGCATCGGGTCTGAGTCCGTAAGCCTCAAGACTCTCGGCATCAAGATTCCAAGTACATACAAGAGTGCCGTCTACATAGATTGACATTTTTTCCTCGGTCCATTCAAAACCGTATGTATGATACTCATCATAAAGTTTTTGAGCATTGGTAAATGTATACGCTTCCTGGTTATTGATTGTGCTGCCTGTGGTTTGAATATCAACGTGCTCTTTAATAGGCTCACCGTTTTCGTCAGTTTCATCTGTATCTTCCAAATAATGCTGATGAATATTAGCCCTCATTGTATCGGCCGAGCCGAATACCTCAAATACATCGACCTCTAATTCATAAGGCGCATTTGCATTTTTGCCCATTGCGTTACTGCTTCTAAGCCAGAATGCAGGCCATGCTCCCACTTTATAAGGAACCTTTGCACGAATTTCAAGATATCCATACTTATAGCTCATCTTGTTTTCTGTATGAACAGAACCGGGTACAAGATACTCACTTCTTTTATATAGGGTATCTCCCTCAGGGTCGTAATAAGAATTCTTAAATGAAGTTAAATTCAAATCGCCCGAAGATAATTTTATATTTGATTCATCATAGGTATAGAAAACATCATCCGCATAAGAAGCACAGGGTGTCTTTGTCCAATTAGCCTCATTTAAAGTGCTACCTGCAAAATCGTCATACCAAACCAACTGATAATAATCATTATTAACAGCCAATTGTGCACATCTCTTTTTAAGATTTACAAGATCACTTAAACCGTCTTTGCCGTCGCCATTAACATCAACAAGACCAACATTTGCAACACCAAGTAAAAGCTTTCTTAATGCTATTATATCAGTTGAATTACAAGCCCAATCACCATTAACATCGCCTAAAAGTTCTCCGATTGCCTTGATTGCGGGATAACCCTCTGTAGCATAGAAGCCTTCAAGGTTGCTCATATTCTGAAGTGCGTTCACACCCTGCATGGCATCTTCAGTAAGAACAGTGATTTCACCTTCGGTAATTACCTCGGTATCTGCAACTGTAGCATAGCAATTTACAGCGGCAACCGGGTCTTCACCGCTACCGTCCCATATAAGCGGATAGCCAACCGTAAAACTGTTATAAATTTCTCTGGTCGAACCATTTGCAAGCCATACTTGACCGAAGAATGCTCCATTCATTGTACCGTTAAGAGTAGCTAATGAATAACATTCGTTAATGCTTGCGGACGGATAACCGTAGCCTATAAAGCCCGATGCACCTTTTGTAGCAGTAATAACAACGTCATCTTCAACACCGCATTGGTTAAAATTAAGCACACCCGCACCAAAGCCTATAAACGCACCGACATTACCGTCTGTGCAAGTTATATCAGCATTGCTGATGCGTAAATTGCTTATAGTTGTATTTTGTGCCTTGGGGAACAAACCAGATGTTGAACCGCTGTTGTTATACAAACCGTATACAGTATGACCTGCACCATCAACAGTACCTTCAAAGTATTCTTTTACACTTGAAGTATCAAACCATTTATTAGGTGAATTCTCCGTCCAATTTTCTACTGATACATCGTTAAGATAAATATCTTCGGTTAACTTGTAGTATTTGCCGGGTTCAGACGTATTTGATATAGCTTTAGCAAACTGCTCCGCATTTTCTATGAGATAAGGATCTGCATGGGTACCTTTACCGCCTGCAAAACTATTTGCAACATAACCGCTCCAGACTCCGCCTGCTTCAAATTCAGCTTCTTTAAGAGTTACTTCATCAAAATAAACATTTACACCAATTGCTGTACCTTCGGTAAGCAAAACACCGATAGCTATGCGATCATAAGCAACACCCTTAAGGTTTGCACTAAATCTGACAGTTTCTTTAACCCAACCGTCTTCGCCTATATCGATTGTATCTTTGTCGAAGAATATATCTTTATCCAATGTTTGAAGTGTTGTATAAGCAACACCACTATTAGGTCCGGATTCACATGTGGTGTAAACCACAAACTTAGCATCATTGGCAGTAGGAACACCGTTTACCTTGTACCAAAAGCTCAATTCGTATACAACACCGGGTGAAACTTTAGCTACACGACCGCTTTCAATAAG
>JAZQHX010000147.1:0-3653 GCA_045540835.1 Acutalibacteraceae bacterium
ACAAAATTGAAATTGCTTGTGATATAATCGCAGAAAAGCTATCTCGGGGTGGTAGGCTTATTTATGTTGGAGCAGGAACCTCGGGCAGACTTGGTGTTTTGGATGCTACCGAATGTCCGCCTACCTATGGAGTGCCGAGAGATATGGTAATCGGCATTATTGCCGGGGGAGAAAGGTGTATGTTTCAAGCTGCCGAGGGAGAAGAGGACAACTACGAAAGCGGTATTAAGGATTTAAAGGACAAGCATCTTACAAAAAATGATGTGGTTGTTGGAATATCAGCATCAGGAAATGCACAGTACATAATCGGTGCTCTTAATTACGCAAATGAGCTTGGCTGTGAAACGATAGGAATTACCTCTAACGAGGATACTCTTATAACTAAATGTGCAAAGGTTTCAATTATATCAGATACAGGAGCAGAGGTTATTACAGGCTCCACACGAATGAAGGCGGGCACTGCGCAAAAAATAATTTTGAATATGCTTTCTACAGTTGCAATGATAAAGCTTGGTAATGTCTATGAAAATATGATGATAAATTTACGTCCAACTAACGAAAAGCTAAAGCAGCGTATGATAAGAATTGTTACTGAAATTACCGGTGTAGGTGAAAAAGATGCAATAAAATTACTTGAACAGTCAGATTGGGACATAAGAACATCTGTTCAAAAGCATATCAAAAACACATAACAGGTTAGAAAAGAGATTTATTATGCGATTTTTAAAAACCTTTAAATTTAAAAACGGTTTCATTTTAAACCTAAATCTTGAAAATGGCAATTTATTTTATATGTTATCAAACGGAAAGCACGAATACAGGTTTTTCTCAAAGGATACCTTGAAAACCGTTGGATACTATAATATGCTTGGCTCAAATATAGAGACCGAGGAAAGTGAAAATACTTTAACTATTCACGCTTGTCCAACCGATGAAAATAACACTCCCATAGGTCCTGTTAAGGTTCATTACAATTTTGAAGTTTGTGGTGACAATGCACTTCGTGTAAGTACATATTTTACATCAAAAATACAGCTACCTATTCATATGATGTCCTGGATGGATTTAAAATTTGAAAGAAGCAAATTTAATACCTTTCAAGGATTTGAGCCTGATTTTTCGGTTGGTGTTAACAATATAACACACCAGATAACACTCGGGGACGGTGCTTTATGTGACGATTACGGTTATGTTATGATATCAAATGCAGGCTGCACGTCCTTTGCGCCCAGAAGCGTTAATACAGCTATACCATATCTTTCAGGGGGCAACGAGGTTGAATTTTGTTCGCTGAAAAGTAACGTGGGCACAAAAATAGATTTCTTTTTAAATATGATAAGCGAAGCTTATGCTTTGTGTTCGGTTATTTCCTTTGGTGAGGGCATGCCTGTATTGCCAACTGTTACGGCTAAGAAATTCGTACCCATTGCAAAAATAAGTGGGGATAGATACGATATTACAAGCGGGCGCTTGACATATGCTATCTATGTCAGAAAAGACGGAGCGTCGCTGGCAAAAACCTCTCTTATAGACTATCAGCCGATAGAAGAGCCTTGTGTAAATCCTATGACTACTCTTAAAGTGAAAAATCTCAAAACAGGCGAGGTAGAGAGCTTTTCTTCCGAGCAAGGCTGGGACAATGTCAATGTGTGGAGCGGTAAAAATGAGCTTCGTGTAGTTTTTGAATTTCCCCGTTCCCTGCCAATTCGTGTAATTATCACCGCAAGAGCATACCGAAAGGATGAAATTACCTTTGGCTTACAGGTTATCAACGATTCACAGGACTACACAGTATTATCAGCATCTGTTCCGTCAATTTCCTTTGTTGGATATGAAAAGCCGCATCTGCTTATAGCGCAAGCAAGCGGTCAGGTTTTTGATAATGCTTACGAAAAAGAGGTGCATTGGAATTCACATTATCCTAACGGATTCGGTTGCGTTTCTCCTGTGCTTGGAATTTACGAGCCTACAAAAGAAAAATCAAACGGACTTTATGTAGCCGTTCATTCGCCCAGCGCTGAAAGATGCGATATGAGATGCGATATGTTCAGAAAAGGAGAAGGAAGCTTTTCATTTGAATATCCCTCCACCGGGATGGGAAAAGCATATAACTCCTTTGAGCCGGTTGGAAAGGTTGTTGTACGAGCTTTAGACGGGGACTGGTACGATATTGCGTGTATGTACGAAGAATATGTTAAAAATCACGCAGAGTGGTATGCTCCAATTGGCAGATACGATACTCCGGATTGGTTTAAGGATATTCCTGTTTGGCTTATGGACTGGATGCCTAATGATGATAACCCCTTAGCTGAGCCTGTTCCAATTTCTTTAAGAAGCCTTGTTCCGCCAAAGCCGGATGATTGGAAAAACAAGCCCATTGAATTTGCAAAAAGACTCGGTCTCCCTGTTGGTTATCATATTTACAATTGGCACCGAATTCCGTTTAACAATGACTATCCGTACTATTTTCCTGTAAAAGCGGGATTTATGGAAAGTATTAAGGAATTCCACGAAAACAATATTTATGTAATGCCCTATATCAACGCTCGCCTTGTTGATACAAGAACAAGCGACCTTTCAACCGAGAAATTTGAACGGGAATTTTTGTCAGGCGCAACACTTGATGTAAACGGAAAATTATGTATCGAAACATATGCCTCACACGAGCCTGACGGCTCACTTTGTCAGCTTGCCGCAATGTGCCCGTCCAGTCATATTTGGCACGAGGCACTTGCAGAAATTATCAGAAAAATGTCAAAGGAATGCCACGTTGACGGTGTTTATCTTGATCAGGTCAGCGCATCCGATGCGAATTTATGCTGTGCTCCCCATCACAATCACGAGGGTGGCGGCGGTTCTTGGTGGGTTCGTTCATACAAGAACATTATGTCACGTCTCAAGGAAGAATGTAATGATAATTGTATTTTCACAAGTGAATGTAACGCTGAGCCTTACGCTGACCAATTTGACGGATTTTTAACATGGGCGTGGGTTGCAACCAATTACGTGCCGTTTTTCTCAAAAATTTATGCAGGTCACGTGGTTATGTTCGGCAGAAGCACAAACGGATACAAAAAATCAGACAAGGAATATTTCAGATTCCATGTGGGTCAAAGCGTTATGTTTGGTCAGCAAATCGGTTGGATTAATGCCGATATTATTGACGATGAGGAAAAAATGGTGTATTTGTCCCGTATGTGCCAAATGAGATATGAATTTAAGGATTATTTTAACTACGGTAAAATGCTTCGCCCACCAAAAACAAATGATTTCATTCCGACCTTTGTAACAGACAGTGCAATCGGTTTTTCAGATGTTAGTGAAGCACCGCTGATTCTTTCATCCTCTTGGGAAAAGGACGGAAATACCGTTATGCTTATCACCAACTGCGACAAAAATGAATACACATTAGCGTATGATGCTCCATTTGATAGCTATGATGAAATAAGATATTACGGTCAAGGCAAGGTTTCCCCTGTTGTGGGCTCAAAAATCACTATCACAATTAGTCCCGAAAGCGCCATTGCAATTGTAAAGAAAACAAAGGAAGAGAAAAATGGAAATTAGACGACTAAAAAAAGAGAATTACGATGAATTAATTTCACTTTTGAACCTTGTTTTCTCAAAGAAGAATAAATGCACAATGGATTTTG
>JAZQHX010000148.1:0-3783 GCA_045540835.1 Acutalibacteraceae bacterium
TAGTTGCTTATCGTAATAAAAAACGAATGGAATTGGCAGAAAAGTTATTAAAAACAAAGAGTGTGTCCTATGTTTCGGAAAAATTGGGCTTCACCTCTATTTATGTTTTCAGCCGTGCATTTAAAGAGTATTTCGGAATATCGCCGTCAATGATAAAAACTGAGAATAAATAAACGGTCAAAAAGGCGAATGCTTTTTGACCGTAGAACAGTTATTCTTCTTCGGTTGTTCCTTCTTTTTCGTTTTCTGCAGTTTCTTTTTTGCAGATAACCAGTGTTACAATATCAAGTATTGATTCTGCAATTAAGCTGATTCCTGTGAAAGTCCAGAGAAATTTGGTTGTAGCGAAAGGATTGTTAAGTATTATAACAGCGCATATAAGTGAGATTGCCGCACTGATTATCGCAAGATACCACTTCTTATTTTTGCGGCGGAGTAAATCAACCGTGAGTTGTATTTTACTAAGACCCATTATAAGTACTGCAATTCCGTAAAGAATGGTAAGGGCAGGGAAAGTAGCAATAAACCATTCGGATTTTATTACACAAAAGCCGCCTGCGACTACCGACAACAAGCCTTTGAGAAGATATTGCTTTTCTAAGGCTTCATCAGGCTCATTTTTAAAGTACTTGATAATACATATAATACTTATAAAAATAAGCGCTACACCGAAAGCGGTAATAATTCCCTTTGTAAAGCCTTCGGGGTTAATGAGCAACAGCACACCTACTGCAATTTCAAAAATACAGGGAAGTATCCCTTTAAGATTTCTTTTCATAATAACCCTCACTTTAAGTTTGTTTTTTAGATTATAACATATTATTATATATATTTGCAACAATAAGAAATTGAGTTTAAAAAAATGCTTGACAAAGGAATCGGGTTGTGCTAATATGTATAAGCCGCATATTGTGGGCTTTTTAAAGTTGTGCCTAAATGGCGCACGCCTATTGTAGCGAGACTGAAAAAGAAGCAGGTGGAAAAAATGTACGCAATTATTGAAACAGGCGGTAAGCAGTACCGTGTAGAGAACGGTGACGTTATCTACATTGAAAAGCTTGACGCTCAGGTTGACGAGGAAATTACCTTTGACAAGGTTATTGCTGTATGCAACAAAACTTTGAAGGTTGGTAAGCCTTACGTTAAGGATGCTTTCGTTAAGGGCACCGTTTTAAAGAACGGCAAGGGTAAAAAGATTACCGTATTTACCTACAAGCCTAAGAAGGGCAGCGCACGTAAAATGGGTCACAGACAGCCTTACACAAAAGTACAGATTAACGAAATCGGTTAATTATGACGAGTGTAAAATTTTTAGCTGACAGTAAAGGTCTTTACGGCTTTGAAATCAGCGGTCACAGTTCTGTTGACTGTGAAGATGAAGTCGGAAAAACAGTATGTGCGGCAGTTTCAAGTGCGGCATATATGGCGGCAAATACAATTATTGAGATAATTGGTGACAAAACCGAGGCTTTGGTGGACGATGCTAAGATGAATATCAAGGTTTTAAATCCGTCAGAGTGTACAATAAAGGTTTTGCGGGGGCTAAAGCTTCATTTGTGTGAGTTATCCGACCAGTACAGTAGTAACATTAAAATTATCGGAGGTGCAAACCATGTTAAAGATTAACATTCAGTTATTCGCCCATAAAAAAGGTATGGGTTCTACCAAGAACGGTCGTGACAGTGAGTCCAAGCGTCTTGGTGTTAAGCGTGCTGACGGTCAGTTCGTACTTGCAGGCAACATCTTAGTCCGCCAGAGAGGTACTAAAATCCATCCCGGCAACAATGTTGGCAAGGGTTCTGACGATACACTTTTCGCACTTATCGACGGTAAGGTAAAGTTCGAGCGTGTTGGTAGAGACCGCAAGCAGGTTAGTATTTACGCTGTTGAGCAGTAAGTAATTTAAGTCCGAGGTGCTGTTCGCATCTCGGATTTTTGTTTTGAAAGGATGTTTTTTATGAAAACTTGTCACGTTTGTAATGCAGTTTGCGAGGATAATGCAGAGTTATGTCACGTTTGCGGTGCGGACTTAGCTTCTTTTGAGGAAGAAAAGGCTAACGAGATTAAAGAAATAACCGACCCTGTGCTGGTAGCAACCATTTCGGATGTTGTATCGGCTGAAATTTTTAAGGACGTGTTGAGAGACAGTAACATTCCTTTTTCCTGTGAGGACGAGACAGAAGCAGGCGGAATGCGTGTTGTATTCGGTGGCGGCTTTGCGGCAACCGAAATATATGTAAATAATAGTGATTTTGAAGTAGCGAAACAACTTTATGATGAATTTTTGAAATCGGAGACCGAGTTTGACGGTGACTTTGATTTTGAAGAAGAATAAATTGAAAATAATCAAACTTTAAGAGGAAAATTTAATGTTTGTAGATATAGCAAAAATACATTTAAAGGCAGGAAAGGGCGGCGACGGTGCTGTATCTTTCCATAGAGAAAAATATGTAGCAGCAGGCGGACCTGACGGCGGCGACGGTGGAAAGGGCGGAGACATTGTCTTTAGAGCGGACAGTAATTTGTCAACTCTTGCCGATTTCCGTTATAAAAGAAAATACGCAGCCGAATCGGGTCAAAACGGCGGAGCATCACGCTGTACCGGTAAAAGTGCGCCCGACCTTGTAATAAGCGTGCCTATTGGTACACTTGTCAAGGATGCTGAAACGGGAAGAATTATAGCTGATATTTCGGACGACGAGCCCGTAATAATCGCAAAAGGCGGTAACGGTGGCTGGGGTAACCAGCATTTTGCAACCTCTACTCGCCAAGTGCCAAGATTTGCAAAAAGCGGTAACCCCGGAGAAGAATTAGAAGTTACACTCGAACTAAAGCTTTTGGCTGATGTGGGGCTTATTGGTTTTCCGAATGTCGGCAAATCCACCCTTGTGTCGGTTGTAAGCGAAGCAAGGCCTAAAATTGCAAACTACCATTTTACTACCCTTACCCCCGTTTTGGGTGTTGTAAGAATGGGTGAGGGCAGTTCTTTTGTAATGGCTGATATTCCCGGTCTTATTGAGGGCGCAGGTGAAGGTGTAGGCTTAGGTCACGAGTTTTTGCGTCATGTTGAGCGATGCCGTATGCTTTTGCATGTGCTTGATATTTCGGGAAGTGAGGGCAGAGACCCGATAGATGATTTTGACAAAATCAATCACGAGCTTAAGGTTTTCAGCGAGGAATTGAGCGACCGACCGCAGATAGTTGTCGGTAATAAATGCGACCTTATTGAAGAGGACGAGATTAAGCGTATTTCGGAGTATTTTGAAAATAAGGGATACAAATTTTTCCCCATTATGGCGGCTATTGCGGAGGGTACAGACGACCTTATAAACTATGTTGCCGCCGAGCTTCAAAAATTACCTCCTATTCTTAAATATGAGGCTGAACCTAAGCCCGAACCCGAAATCAAAACCACCAAAAGAACCTTTAGTATACGTGTCGATAACGGCATTTATTATGTTGAAGATTGTGACTGGATTGACGAAATTATGAACAGGGTAGACCCTGACGATTATGAATCGTTGCAGTATTTTGAGCGTGTACTTCGTAGTAGTGGTATTATTGATGCGTTGGAGGATGCAGGTGTAAAAGAGGGCGACACCGTAAATGTTTGCGATGTTGAGTTTGATTTTGTGCCGTAAAATATGGAAAATGTAAATTTATTAAGTCCGTCGGTGTTGGCGTTCGTTGGCGACGCTGTATACGGACTATATGTAAGAACAAAGCTATCCGAAGTGAATCGTCCTTCGGGCGAACTGCATAAGTTATCGGTTGAATATGTAA